>JASHRR010000683.1 GCA_030037185.1 Xanthobacteraceae bacterium
GACCAGCGACTGAGGTTTGCCGCATCAAAGGCGACCCTGCGACATGCAATGGGGCATGGGACACACATTTGTATGGGACCCAAGACCAATGCCGACGCAGGTCATTTCGTTACAACATGCTGGGCGAATGACAACTGATAGCCATTGTCGTCTAATAGGCCGAACTCGCGCATGCCGTACGCCATGGTCTCGATTGGGTAAACGACACGCGCGCGAGTTCTAAGGCTCTCCCACAACTCGTCGACATTATCGACGTCCAGATAGATCGAGCCGGTCAAGCGCGGGCCTTGCCAGGCCAGATGGGCATTGGGCTGCGCGAGCATAATGTCTGCAGCGCCAAGCCGAACGCGTGCAAAGCTTCCGGATTGTAGTGTGCAAGTGAAACCAAGCTGCTCCACATAAAACTTCACTGACCGCGCAACGTCCTCAGTCGAGAGCGCAATCGAGACACCCTGAACAGCCATGTCCTCAACTCGCGAACCACTTCAGCCCGCCCAGTATACCCCTGCACGCCTACGGGACCAGCACCCCCTTCGAGGTCCCAAACTCCCCCGGAGCAAAATCGACCCGCCGGTCCTCGCCGCCAAACGGGGCGCACGACCCAACGGTGTCCTGCAACTCCCACACTGGTCGTCATCGATTGGACCAGGTGGTCGTCAACACCCGAGCTTACTGCTGCGGCGCCCCCAACACTGTCGGGACATGCCCCCCACAGACTCTGTAGGAGAGTCGCTGAGAGTCGTTTCGCGCGCCCGCACTTGTTGGGTAGAGCCAGCCACCAAAACGCATCAGCGAGTCTCTTAGAGTCTGTGGGGCCATTTGGGGGAGAAGTGCCCCGTCCTGCCCTGCACCCTGAACGCCGGAGTGGCCGCCGGCGGCGGCTTAGCAGCCGAAGGTAAGCTGTTGCCTTCTGCAGAGTCCAAAGGATAAGGTCCAAAGGCGGGCTGCCAGGACCGGAGAAAAGCCCGTGGTTATTGGGTTCGCGTGGGCCGGGGTGTGGTATCCTCTTGCGGCACCAATAACGGCCGCCGTGGTTTTGCATGCCTGCCAGTCGCACAGTCACGCCGCGAAGCGCGTGCTGGCGGGTCGTCCCGTTACATCTTCGGCGCCGCCCCATGGATACGGCGGTTCAGTTCCCACATCGAAGGGCGAGTTGCAGCAGCGGGCGCGGTTGTGGATAGCGGCGGGCTTTGACGGCTCGCGCATTCGGCGCCGAAGGAGGCCCTCATCGGTCCGCGCTGCCTTCCCTTTTTTTGAAGCTTCCGGACAAAGCTATGCTCGAACAATTTGCAAATAGGGGCAAACAGGGCTCAAACAGGGCGCTAAGCATTGATTCTGGCCCATCGTTGGACTAGTGGAAAATTCTCCTTTGTTTTCAATTCTCTGCCCGAGACTACGAACCCGGGGGTGGCGGTTCGAATCCTTCCGGGCGCGCCAGCACTCAGCCTTGGTTCGACGTCGTCATTTTTTGCAAAATCTGTTGCTATCACGTTCTCGAATCTTCGCGATTGCGCTCTCCGCAACCTTGTGGGGCAAGGTACTTGTCAAGAATGTCCTGCGCCGGCCGCAGCAATAAAGTATCCCCTTTCGACCCCTGTTTGCCTGTGTCACAATCAACTATAATCAGTGGCCCGGTATGAAACTCGCTCAGGTGGGGGCTGATATGAAACTCGCTAGATGGCTTATCGGCGTTTCTTGTGCCGTCGGTATCGTTTCGGCCGACTCCAAGGCCTTCTCCCAACCCGCGAACCAGGTCGCGCAGCGTCCAGAATCGCAGTGGTCCACGATTCAGCTCTACTGCTTCGGTTGCCACAACGACGGCGTTCGCGCCGGTAACCTCTTTTTGGACCAGCTTAGCGCCGAGTCGGTGCCCGAACACCCCGAGATCTTTGAGAAGGTTGTGCGCAAATTGCGCGGGCGCCAGATGCCGCCGCCCGGCATGCTCCAGCCCTCGCAGCAGGAAGTCGACGCGCTGATTGGCTGGCTCGAGAACACGCTCGACAAAAGCAGCAAGGCGCGTCTTGCGGGCCACGTTCCCGTCGAGCGCTTGAACCGTACCGAGTATGCCAACGCCGTGAAGGACCTTCTGGCTGTGGAGATTGATCCCACGCAGTACCTGCCGGCCGATATCGCGGTCGAAGGCTTCAACAACATCGCTGCGGCGTTGACCGTGTCACCCGCCTTCCTGGAGCAGTACGTCAATGTCGCGCGGGTAGTCTCGCACATGGCAGTGGGCAAGCCGGTGCCAGAGCTTGTCAAAGCCTCTTTCCCTCCCCCGGCTACCGGCGACCAGGACGGCTATGTGGACGGTATGCCGCTCGGTACGCGGGGCGGCACGAGGTTCGAGTACACGTTCCCGGCAGACGGGGAGTACCGCGTCACTATCTCTGACCTCGATTTCGGGCTCTACCCACGCGGGGTCGAGAACGATACAACCGTGGTCATGCTGATCGATCGCAAGGAAGTCTTCCGGCAAAAGGTCGGCGGTGAGGCGGATCGCGAGTTCGTGGATCGCGGCGGCGGTGCACCGGCGGGAGCCAAGCTGATGCAGCGCTTCGCCAATATCCCCGTGCAGGTGACGGCCGGCGTGCACGAGGTCGTCGTGACGTTCATCGAGCGCTCCCGTGTAGCCACCGACGACCTGATTGCGGGCGGCACTCAGTATTCTGGTTTTGCTTTCAAGGGGTATCTGCGTCTGCCGCGCGTGGTTGGGTCCATACAGGTCGTGGGGCCGTACGCGGCCACGGGCCCCACGCGCACACCCAGCCGGGAGAAGCTATTCATCTGCAAGCCCGAAGTCCCCGAGCAAGAACGCGCCTGCGCCGAGCGCATCACTCAAGATCTCGCCGGGCGTGCCTTCCGCCGACCGGTCACCAAGGAAGATATAGACGAGCTGATGGCCTTCTACGACGCCGGCCATGAAGGAACTGGCGGATTCAACGCCGGGATCGAACAGATGGTAACTGCGGTTCTGGTGAGCCCGGATTTTCTCTATCGCGGAATCGCCCGGCCGCAGGATAAGAAAGACGCGAAATTCTATGCGCTGAGCGATCTGGAGCTGGCCTCGCGTCTGTCTTTCTTCTTGTGGAAGCGGGCCCCCGACGATGAGCTGCTCAAGCTTGCGAACAAGGGCGAACTGCGGCGTCCCGACGTGCTGGACGCCCAGGTGCGGCGTATGATGGCCGCTCCGCAGGCCGAGAACCTGGTGACGGATTTCGCGCTCCGCTGGCTCGACCTCCAGGAGGTCGACAAATTCGAGTGGGATCGGCAAATCTTTCCCGAATTCAGCGCCGAGCTGCGCCAGGATTTTGCGACCGAAATCGACCTCTTCCTGCGGAGCATCCTGCTTGAAGACAAGAACGTGGAGGAGCTGTTAAGGGCCGACTATACCTTCCTCAACGAAAGGCTGGCGAAACACTACGGCATCACAACGGTCCACGGCGCGCAGTTCCGCCGCGTCCATCTTGAGGACGAGAATCGCTATGGCCTCCTCGGCAAGGGCGCCGTGCTGTTGCACACGTCCTATGGCAACCGTACTTCGCCGGTGGTGCGCGGCGCCTGGGTTCTCGACAAACTCAACGGCACGCCGCCAGCGCCGCCGCCGCCGAATGTGGTGACGGATCTGAGCACGCCGCCTGGCGCGAAGCCGAAGACCATGCGCGCGATGCTTGAGCAGCATCGCTCCATTCCGATGTGCAACATGTGCCACGGTGTGATCGAACCCAACGGACTGCCGCTGGAGCGCTTCACCGTCACCGGGCAGTGGCGCGATGTCGATTGGGAGGCTGATGCGCCCATCGATTCGAAGGTGACAATGCCAGACGGCACCGTGGTCGAAGGTCCAGCAGACCTACGCCGCGCCCTGTTGAGCCGCCCCGGCCAGTTCGTCCAGGCGCTGACAGTGAAGCTCATGATGTACGCGCTCGGCCGGGAGATCGAGCCATCTGACATGCCGCAGGTCCGGGCGATTGTGCGCCATGCGGCCAAGAACGATTACCGGTTCTCGTCGCTCGTGGCGGGGATTGTATCGAGTGATGCATTCCGCATGCAGGCACTGGAGGAGTGAAGGCCATGTATCTCACCAGAAAGCATCTTTCTCGCAGGACCTTGCTCAGGGGCGCGGGTGTGTCCGTCGGACTGCCGTTGCTCGATGCGATGATCCCGGCCGGCACCGCGCTCGCCAAGACCGCCGCCGCTCCGAAGCTACGTGTGGGCTTCTTCTATATTCCGCACGGCGCGATCATGTGGAACACGAAGCACGGGAAGGAGATGGATCACTGGACGCCGAGCGGTGCCGGCGCGGATTTCAAACTCAGCCCAATTCTCGAGCCGCTCGAGAAGCACAAGCACGCCGTGATTTCGCTCTCCAATCTCGAGAACAAGGCCAGCGTCGCCTCCGTGCACAAATACAACCCCGCGACTTGGCTCAGCGGTGTCAAGCCCGATCTCAAGGCGCCCGGTCCCAGCATGTCTGCGACGATCGACCAAATCATTGCCGGGCGCATCGGTCAGGAGACGGCGCTGCCGTCGATGGAGGTCCGCTCGGAGAGTGAAACCCAGGCGGTCGCGTGCGAGGCTGGATTCGGCTGCCTGTACAGCTCCACGCTGTCGTACCGGGATGCACACTCGCCTTTGCCGATGGAGTCCAACCCGCGCAAAGTTTTCGCACAGCTATTCGGTGAAGGCGCTACGGCGGAAGAGCGCGTGGCCATAGTCAGGCAGAAACGGAGCATCCTTGATTTCATCACCGAGCGCACCCGGGCACTGCAACAGGAGCTGGGCGCGGGCGATAAAGTGCTCCTCGACAACTACTTGGACACGGTGCGAGAGATCGAACGGCGCGTTCAGCTTGCGCAGAACCGCGATCTCTCGGGCGTGGAGGCGCCCGAGATACCTGTGGCCGAGCAGGATATCGCGATCGACAAGGAGGTGCGGTTGTTGTTCGATCTGATCGCGGTTGCCTATCAGGCCGATCTCACGCGCGTGGCCTCCTACATCATGATCGGCGAAGGCACGAACCGGACCTATAATCATATCGGCGTGCCGGACTCCTTCCATCCGCTATCACATCATGCCGATTATGTCGATCGGCTTGAAAAGCTGGTCAAGATTCAGCGCTATCACGTGGAGCGGTTCGCGGATTTCGTCGCGAAACTCGCCGCCACACCCGACGGCGAAGGCACGCTGCTGGATAACTCCATGTTGCTCTATGGCTCCAACATGTCCAACAGCAACCTGCACAGTAATTATCCGTTGCCGAACATCCTGGTCGGCGGCGGCGCCGGCGCGCTCAAGGGGGGACGGCAGATCGAGCTGCCCGAACGCACGACGATTTCCAATCTGCACCTGACGCTGCTGAACAAGGCGGGTTTGGAGATGAAGAATTTCGGGGACAGCACCGGCGAGATCGCCGGTGTCTGAGCGCTCGGGGGGACCGAACATGAACCGCAGGGCAATACTGAAAGGTGCGTTACGCGGCGTCCTGGGTCTGACCCTGCCGCCCTTTGCGCGCTCCGCTTTCTCCCAAGAAGACCCCGCTGTCGTCCCGGTGAGCGAGGGTTTCGTGATGCTCACCGGCACCGGGGGCAATGTCCTGGTGCGCACGGCAAGCACTGGTCAGGTGCTGGTGGACAGCGGCGCTGCCAAGTTCACCGATGCGGTGCTTGCGCACCTGCGGGGGCTGCCGGGCGCCGGCCATGTGACAACGGTATTCAACACGCACTGGCATCGGGAGCAGGTGGGCGGAAACCTCGCCTTCGGGCGCTCGGAGGCGACGATCATTGCTCACGAAAAGACCCGAGCGCATCTGGCGACGGACTATTACCTGCAGGACGAGGACCGCTACGAGAAAGCGTTGCCCGCAGCGGCTCACCCGACCGTGACCTTTTTTACCGGTGACAAGACCCTCGCCGGCAATGAGCGAATCGAGTACGGCCACCTGCTCGAGGCCCACACCGACGGCGATATCTACGTATTCTTCCGAGACGCGAACGTGCTGGCCGCGGGGGACGCCATCTCGCCGCTGAAGGATCCCGTGCTTGACTGGTTTGGCGGCGGCTGGCTGGGCGGGCGCGTCGATGCGCAGGAAAAACTCTTGAAACTCAGCGATGAGAAGACGCGGATCGTGCCGAGCTACGGTCCGGTGGTGGGCCGCGCCGAGCTACAGGCTGAGTTCGACATGACGCGCGTGCTCTTCGATCGGATGCTTGAGCTCCTCAAGCAGGGCATGAGCGCACAAGACATGCTCGATGCGGGACTTATGAAGGGTCTGTCTCGGACCTTCCGCGACCCGTTCAGGTTCGCCTACGACGCCCATAAGGGCTATTGGGCGCATCACAATTCTCTCGCACCGGATGTGCTCTGATGGACACCGTTATGAAGCGTGCCATTTTCGCAGTCATTTTTTGCCTCGCAGCCGCCAGCGCGGCTGCCGCCGCCGATGACACTCTCGCCGGTCTGATCCAGGCCGGTAATCGGGACGCTGCGCTCAAGAGGATTGCCGCGGGCGCCGATGTGAACGCAGCCCAGGGAGACGGTACAACGCCGCTGCACTGGGCAGTCTACAAGATCGACGCGGATCTTGTCCGCGTGCTACTCAAGCGCGGGGCGAAGCCCGATGTCATCAACAATTACGGCTCGAGCCCTTTGGCGGAGGCGGTAAAGGTTGCCAATGCTCGCCTGGTCGAAATGCTACTCGATGCAGGCAGCAGCGTAGAGGTGCCGAACCAAGAGGGCCAGACGGCCTTGATGCTGGCCGCGCGCGCGGGATCCTTGGACGTTGCCGAGCTGCTGGTGCGCCACGGCGCCAATGTCAATGCGCGAGAAAAATGGCGCGGCCAGACGGCGCTGATGTGGGCGGCGGACGCACACTCAGCCGAGCTGACGCGGTTTCTCATCGACCATAAGGCGGACGTCAATGCCCGGGCGTTGGCCAACGACTGGCCGACCCAGTTGACCGGCGAGCCGCGCAACCAGTATCGCCCGACCGGCGGCCTGACGCCGCTGCTCTATGCGGCGCGCTCGGGATGTACGGATTGCGTGCAAGCGCTGCTGGACGCCGGCGCGGATCCCAACCGGCCGAACCCCGACGGTGTGACGCCGCTGATGGTGGCAATCGACAATTTCGCATTCGACACGGCAAAGCTCCTGTTCGAGCGCGGCGCCAATCCGCATGTGTGGGATTGGTGGGGCCGCACCGCACTGTACACGGCGATCGACATGAATACGTACAGTCTGGACGCTTACGCAGAACGCACCGGGCCGCCGATCGTGACGACGAAGACCACCGCGCTCGAGCTCGCACGACTTTTTCTCCGCGCCGGCGTCAACCCCAATCCTCAGTTGAACATGCACCGGCCCGGGCGCGGCGGCAACTCCGGCCGCTTCGCCGACGAGATCATAACCACCGGCGCCACGCCTCT
>JASHRR010000684.1 GCA_030037185.1 Xanthobacteraceae bacterium
AGCCAAGGCCGATAATGCCGACGCCCCCGGTGTCGCCGCTAACCAAGCGCGTGGTGGCGAGGGTATAAGCGCCGGGGTTCACCAGGTCGAAGAACGACCGGATGCGGCCCGCCGTGAGGCCGGCGAACTGAATGAAGGCGCGGTCCGAATAGGCGACCTCCTGACCATAGCTAGCGCTGGCGCCAAGAGGGTTGATGACGTTGGGGCCGCCGGCACCGCCATTGTTGGAGTTAGTCGAAATACCCATGTCGACGTAGGAGCGCAGCGTGCCATATTCGGTCTGCTGGCGCATGTCGAAGCTAACTGCGCCAGTACTGCCGAAGTTAAACATATTGTTGCCGCGCGCGTTCGCTCCGCCGTAGTCGACTTGGCCAGGCGTGTTACTAACGATGCCGCTGGGGTTGCCGGAACCGCCCGCGCCATAACCGAGCTGAAGTCGTACGAACGCGCCGATCTTGATGCAGGTGTCGGTTCCGGGGACATACCAGAAGCCCGCTCCATACAGGCTGCAAGCTTTCAAATATTCAACCGGCTGGGCCTTCGTCGGCAGATCGGCCGCCCGCGCACTAGACACGGTGAAGATACCCGCCGCCGACGCCAATAGAACGCGTTTCACTCGTCTCATACTACCCCCTCCCCATGAAAAAGGTCATTTAGTGGTGTGCTGTGGTCTGGGCCTTCGTCGGCAGATCGGCCGCCCGCGCACGGGCCACCGTATAGATACCCGCCGCCGCGGCCGTTAGGGCCATGGCAGGCGGATCACAACAGAGCACCATGAGCGCGAGAAACCATAGAATTGCCCGCTCGCTATCTGTGTCGGCGACGTGCCGGATAGGGGCGGCCGCGGGTTCGAGTTGGTGTCCATTGGTGCCCAAAGCGGCGCGCTCGGTTTTGAGGTCGCCAGCGAGCACTTGGCGGGCCTTGCGGTGGCCATCAATCGCCAAGACGGCCGCATTGGTACGACCGCGCTTGGCCGCTTCCTCGATGGTAGAATCGATTTGGCCCGGCCTCCGGTCGACATCGCCGAGGGCGTGAGCTTGGACTTCGATGCGAGCCGCAAGGGTTGCGTCTTGCGTCGTGATGGCCGACTGTGCCGCGCCCCGCGCGCCCACATGGGCGGCCTTGGGAAAAGGCTGCGCGTGGCCGGCCCGGTGCGCCTTCTGGCCACAACTGAAAGAGCAATAGAGCGCATCGCGCCGGACAGACTGAAACGGGACGCCACAAACTGCGCAGACGCGATGCTTGATCCGGTGATGGCGCCGTACGTCTCGCGCGTAGCAATTTTGGCAAAGGCTGCGAGCGTGTACGCCCAGCGCTCCGCATTCGACACAAAAGCGCTGGCGTTGACGGTGCTGGCGGTCCAAGACGTAGCAATTGCGACAAAGACTGCGGGCGTATATGCCCTGCACTCCACATTCGACGCAACGGCGTTCCCGCATGTAACAATCTAGGCAAAGGCCCTGTGCGTATATGCCCCACGCTTTGCATTTGACGCAAAGGCGCTGGCTCTCGCTGTCACCGAGCGTTGGTGTTTCGAGCACCCTTTGCTTATCTCGTCTTTGATGATAGTCGCGCATATAGCAAGACCGACACACACCGTAAACGAAATTGGCACTAGCTACGCCGCACGTTGGACATTGTGTGACGGCTGCAGCGGAACGTCTTTGATGGTAGTCGCGCATATAGCAAGACCGACACACACCCCGAATCAAATTGGCACCGAGTCCGCCACACTTCGGACATTCGATTTTTGAAGCCATTTGCCACGTCCCCCTCGCAGGCGTTTCCACCCCCCGGATGGCCTGCTCCATGTGACACACGAGTGTGCATGAATAGAGCGAAAGTAGCTACGAAGCCGATCTAAAATCGTCCGAATTCTTGCGAAAAGTTTCGAAACTAGGCTGCGAAGTCGATCTAAAATCGTCCGAATTCTTGCGAAAAGTTTAGAAACTAGGCTGCGAAGCCGATCTAGAATCGTCCGAATTCTTGCGAAAAGTTTCGAAGCAGGTGGGAATACTGCGGCGGACTAACCGCAGCGAGTATTTTATTGCGATCCCGCCGCTCCATCGGTCTTTCTTTGACGGAATTCAGGGGCGGGCGCTTGCGGTTTACGATTCGAAAGCGAATGGCCTCACGAACCTCTATGCCGGGCGGCAGATCCTGGACGTGTACAAGGCCAACCCTAGGTGCTGAGCCGCCCGCCCCAGTCGTGTACCCAGCGTTTCCAATTGCTGACCACGCTCTGCTCAAAACGGCTTTGCTGCAAGCCTGCGACGCCCGCTCGACGGTGTCGTTGAGGGCGTTATCGATAACTTGCCGGCTTGCAAGGCGAAGTTTGATCCCGCTACCGCGACCTATACCTCGGGAGGCGCGACTTACCCCTTGCAATGCGTCGGAGCAAAAAAGCGACCTGTTTGTCGCGGGCGCAAATTCAGCCCGTCAAGAAGATCAATCGAGGTCCGGCGAAACAGCAAAGGACAAAAGATCGCCGCGCAGGCTGGCGCTGTCGCCGAGGTCACTAATATCGTGCAAGGCTTTGCGTGGGACGGCGGCTGGATGGCCCCTGCCAGGATTCCGCTGGGATTTATTGGAGGTCCGGGTGCGCTGCCCCTCCTTGCGTGGCGAGTTCACTTACGCGTTGCTATCCCCACCACAGCCGACGTTCCCTGTGCGCGATTTCAACTTCGATAGGGAAGTGAGAATCGAATATGCCGCTCGTGACATACTCCTCCTCGCTTGATATCAGAGCTTCGTCGACTATGGGCACAAGATCATCTGGTATCATGGCCTTATATCAGCGATCCTACCGTGCCTGTTCTGGGCACGATCAAGTACTATGAAGAAATGGCGCAACAGTTCGGCGGCTTGGAACAGGACCAGCAGTTCTCGCGCTTCTACCTGATCCCGAACATGGGGCACTGCTCCGGCCGACCAGCGACCGACCAATTCGATCTGCTGACCCCGTTCGTCAATTGGGCTGAAAACGGCACCCCTCCAGGGGTCGATAAAATGCGACGGGCGTGAACTTCATTCCAGCTACGTATCAGGTCTCGTTCGTATCACGACCGACCAGCATAGGGCCGTTGCCGATCCGGTTCCGGCGTTCCTCGCCGTACCAGTAGACGTTGAGCGACGCGTTGCGATCCCGGCCTTCAGTGCCGCATTCGGCGCCCGCACGCGCCCATTGTGCCTGTATCCCCAACGGGCGCGCTTTACCGCGAAGGTATCGGTCGTCGGCGGTGTGCCTATTTTGTTTAGCGGACCACGATGGTCCGGGAGCGTTGGACTTTCCAAAAAATTGGCGGCGGTCGTATCGGTCGCCTCGGCAATGGCCGGTGCCGGTGTCGCCGGCCATTGCGGGAGGACGAGGTGCCGCCTCGCCCGGTGGTGTCTTGAAGAACCAAACCAGTACTACTGAGATATCGCCTTCCCATCCTCAAATCGGCTTATAATTCCTCTGCTTGTCACGTTGGGCGCGCGCCGCAACAAACGTTGCCTGCGAGCGAGCGTGCAACATTCATTTTTGCACTCATATCTTCCTGCGGGACTGCTACCAAATTCTCGGTGACACCGATATCTTCACTATTCTTGACGGTTGAGTTCCGGTTTGTTAATTTTTATATACAATCACTGCTGTCCGGTTAAGTGAGGATCATATCCGGAATTTCCATTCTTATTCAACAAGTTGATGCTGATTTCATTTGGTGTCGATTTGAACGCCGTT
>JASHRR010000685.1 GCA_030037185.1 Xanthobacteraceae bacterium
TCACTGCCGGCGTTGCGGTAGTTGCCGACCAGCTCTTTCCGCTTGGTATCAACAGAGATCACGGGCTCGCCGGTGGCCCTGGCCGCAAGCACCTGGGCATTGATGTACTCGAACTGGGCGTTGCGATCGGGATGGTTCGTGCCCTCATCGGCCTTCCGGTTTACCAAGACCGGACTCACAGTCGAGGCTGTCCTCGACACTACGGTCTACGAGAAGGGCATCAAGATTGCCAACGCCGAGATGAAACGCCTCAACATCCGCGGTGATGCGTTCCATCCGGAATGGAATTATATCATCATACCACGATCGAAATCGTAGCAGTTATTTTTGCGGGTGTCCTTGGTGTCGTGCACGCAATCGCCCAGCATACCGTGGTCGGCGACCCTGAAAAGCTTTCGTCGAGCGTTTCACTGGGCGTATCCAGGCGCTTGCGGGCAAATCACCGCGCATGGCCCGAAGGTACGTCTGAGCGCCGCCGCCGCTCAAGCAATTGGCCTCGCTCTGCACGAGCTTGCAACCAACGCCGGGAAATACGGCGCGCTGTCGCTGGACGCCCGTCGTGTCGATGTGACTTGGCAGCTTGACAGTGACATTTTTGGCATTAGCTGGACTGAGCGCGATGGGCCACCCGTGTCACCGCCGGCGCGGAGAGGCTTCGGCAGCATGGTGGTCGATTCGGCGGCGAAGCTTGGCGTCGGGGGTGAGGTCCAGTTTGACTATGCTCCCTCGGGCGTGCAGTGGCGCTTGACCTGCCCGCGGAGAAACGCGCTTGAGCCGCGAACATGAAGTCACGAACGGTGTATAGGGTGTCAGCGTCCACTGGCCCGCCAGGCTGATGTTCGACGTTGCGAGCCCCGCATATACATCCCTATGGCGTTTGGGTCGAGCGGCTACAGGTGTCCATGTAAGGTCGATTGAGCAAGAGAGATCCCTCCCCGCAAATCAGGACATGTTGGTTCGGAACGAGTGGCGAGGGGTCGATACACTGTGCCCATCCAATCGGCGAGTATTTTCAAGGCGGCACATCGGCGTCTACTCATGCAGGCACGCCGTATGCATTTTCATATTTGTCGTCGAGCTTCTACGCCTTGACCAGCCGGGGCGTCTTCATCCTTGGCGCAGAGACCCGCCGAATTCAGATTGATAACCGTGTCTCCCGGCCGCTACGGAACAGGCAGCCGAGTAGGATCGAAAGGTCCCCTTGCATATTGAATCCGACCGTGCCAGCGCTCATTACATTGCCCCGACAGCTCATCGGCCAGTTCGGTGATGGGAGTCCGTCTGAACGGCGACTACGCGTTCCGCGCAGTAGTGTGCGGTGCGCCCGTCATCTGCGAAAACGGCCAACGTCGGCGTGTCGAGGCCTTTCCTTGTGGCATCTGTTCCGCCACGCCCAGCAGGAACACGAGCGGCACGAAAATCTGGATGCGCGATGACATCACGGGCGACCCCGAGCGCCTGATTCAGTTCGTAAAGCGGTGTGCCCTTGAATTCGGATCGCGGGCCCGCTGGGGCCTACGCCACCTGTTCCTGCCCGAACCTCGAAGGCTTCGGTGGCGGTGCGCATGTGCTCGATCTCGCAACTGGCGAGACCGTGGGGTGGACTTATAGCGACGGCTGGCTCGCCGACGTCCTGGCCGGAAACGATCCCGCCGGCTGAAATCAGATGGAGGCCGCCTTCAGCGACACTACGCGGAGCCTCCGGGAGTGATCGTCATAAGGCCGTGCAGGTCGGAACACGCCTTCAAGTACCCACACAGGTTCATCACGATGTAGCCGGGTAACACCTCCTCCCGGCGACTGCCGTCCGCATATGCACAGGCCACGCGACATCTATTGCCCTGATCTGTCACCCTCAACGACGTAACGCGATGCGCCTGCTTCGCTATCTCATACTCGCCTTCCACCAGGCTCGGTTTTTCGCTGGCCATGGTGCGAACAGGGTGCCGCGTTGGCAGTCGGGCGACGAAGCCGGGCTCGTCCGCCTCGCGCTGCATATCCGAGCCATAATAGCGTGTGCCGCTGAAGTACTCGACGCACTGATAAAGCACCCGGAACCATCGCTCCTCGAAGAAGGATAGGCGGAACGTCCCGTTGTGCATCGCATACTTGATGCACACGCCGTCAAGTGATCCTGGTTCGCCAGCGAAGGCGATAATGAAACTGGTCGCGGTATCGGCTTTGCTGCCTATACCGCCTTTCTTCAAACCCATCCCGCACCACCAGTCTGAGAGAAAACGAAGCACCGTGGGCAGTGGGAGCGTCTTCGACACTCCGTTTTCTTGCGTTCAAAACGTTGAGATCCGGAGATCAGTTCACGGCGCCCCGCGCCGCCCAAGGGCTGGATGGACTGCCTGTGCCGCCACTGGCGATCAACGCTCCAGCGGCGCAGCCCGGCATCAGCCCGGAAGAGGAGCGTCGCCAGCAGGAGTTGGAGGCCGCGAAGACCGCGCGTCTGTTTGCATCCACCGTGACGCGGAGCGCAAACAATCAATCCGCCGCCCCGACCACATCGACATCGGCAACCCCTGACGTCACGAATCTTGGGCTCGCGCCGGCACCCATGCCTCCGATACAAAGTCGGTTGAAGCTGTTCGCGTCTGCGCTCGACGATCTCCGTCGAACCGCACGGGCACATATTCGCCCATGCTTTCTTCATGGCGGAATAGAAGCTGGCGGGCGTGTGTCCGTTAATCTTGCGCATAATTGGACCGTCCACATCTCGGTCGTTCGGGAGACTCGCGTTCCGGAATCATCTCCAACATAACGCCTACATTGGTCTTGGTGTGGCAGGCGATTTTGTAGCTTTGGTGTTTGGAAAGCATTTTCGCAGAATGCGAATAGGTTGATTTTCGACACTCCGCTTCTTGCCTTCAAATCCAAAATGCACACGGAAAACTGTCGTTTTCGTTGGCTTTTGCACGCCGCGGCACACCCTTTCGAGTTTGAAGGTGAGAACCGGAGTTTGGCGCCGACCAAGGTCAAATATCCCTTTCGCCAGATCATCGAGCAGTTTCGATGGTCGCCCGAAGCTGAAGAAAGGATCGTTTCCGATGAGCAAAGCAGAAGACAACAAAGCCATCGTCGTGCGCTGGTTCACCGAATTCTGGGGCAAGGACGTCAATCTGGCGGTTATCGACGAGATCGCGGCGCCCGACATGCTCCTGCAGTATTCCCTGCACGAACCGCGCCGGGGCCGCGAAGACATCAAGGCGTTCATGACCGACTTCCGAGCTGCGTTCCCCGACCTCAACTTCTGGGGTACTGCTGACCTGATCGCCGAGGGCGACTATGTGGTTGGCCAGTGGGAAGGGGGCGGCACGCACACGGGTCCGGCCTTCGACGACTTCCTGATCGGCGGCCTGCCAGCGGCAACCGGACGCAAGATGCGCTTCACCGGCAAGACCGTCCTGAAGGTCGTCAACGGCCTGATCGTGGAAGAAAACGGCCTCGACGACGGCCTGACCGCGATGATGCAACTCGGGCTGATCCAGAAGGCCTGATTGAAACCGCATAGCGTGCGCTCATTCGGGCGACGTATCTCCGCCAGGAGAATTGAGGCCCGCACCGTGTGCTGGCCTCATTTGCTTTTCTGGCGCAAAGTAAACGAAACAAATTGTTAAATTAAAAGCAGGATTCGGAGCGTTGGAGAGCAGGTTAGGCGGTAGTTTTTCCTCATCGAATTTCAATGGTGAGAAAAGGAGCTTCCGCTATGATCCGCATCGGCTATGCCCCCGGCGCTTATGACCTCTTTCACATCGGCCACCTCAACCTTCTGAGGCGCGCCAAAGAGCATTGCGAGTTCCTGATCGCCGGCGTCGTGGGAGATGAGGTGCTGATCAAGCACAAGGGCGTGACCCCGGTGATCCCACTCGCCGAGCGGCTGGAGATCGTCCGCGACATCCGCTTCGTCGACGCCGTACACGCGGCCATGACGAACGACAAGGTCGAGATCTGGAATGATCTGCGGTTCAACGTGCTCTTCAAGGGCGAGGATTGGCGGGGCACCGAGAAGGGCGACAAGCTGGAGCGCGACTTTGGCGCGCTCGGCGTTGAGGTCGTCTACTTCCCATATACCTTGTCGACATCGAGCAGGGCACTCCGCAAGACCCTGGCGAACATCGATGTGCTGGCCGGGCGGGGATCGATCCCGATGACCCCGGTCGAGGTCGCGCACTCGGCCTAATCTAAGAACAGCGTCGAATAGAGAGGATTCTACTATGCCAAATCATGAAGAAGGCACGCGCGCACCAATCGGAAATGACGAGCTGTCGAATTCGCTTCCCGAGCCTCGCCGCCTCGAAGTGTTCAGCGATGCAGCATTCTCGATCATCATCACTCTGCTGGTTTTGGAGGTCCATCGGCCGAACGCGCCGGCTGGGCAATTGGGTCGTGAGCTGCTCAATGCCTGGTCTTCGTATCTCGCCTACGCGATGGCGTTCATCTATGTCGGCGTGATCTGGCTTAACCATCACTATCTGTTCGAGCGCATGTCCAAGGTCGATTTCACGACGAACTGGATCAACCTCGGCATCATCGGCACGGCTGCGCTGATTCCATTCCCGACAGGGGTTCTCGCGGACGCTTTCCGGGCTGGCCACGTCGCGGATCAGCGCGCGGCAGTCCTTCTCTACGCCGTGATTGCGAGCCTGATGTCGGCTGCGTGGTTGCCCGCGTTCTTGCACTGCTACGGCCGCCCCGAGCTTGCCAAGCCGCACCTCTCCAAGGCGTTGTTGGCGCAGGAGGTCTTTCGTCCGATCATCGGGATCGCGCTCTACAAGGTCGCCGCCTGCGTGGGCTGGTTTTACAATCCGACAGCTGCCGTCTGCATCTTCGTGTTCATCGTCAGCTACTACGCCTGGACGAGCCAGGGGCTCCAATCCGGCGAGCGTGAGCCTCGCGTGAGCCTTCGCTGACACGCTTGATTGCACCGTTATGTCCACGGGGGCCAAAAGGCCCTTTCTTTCGTCCCAACGCGGTGCGGCCGCGAGCCAATGTCGGGAACCAGAAACCCCTCCGGCAGCCTTCGCAAGAACCGGCTGGAAGCTAGTTTGATTTGAGAGCAAGGATCGGAGTGTGACCAGCACGGGTTGGAGGCATGATTGAGTCACAACAAATCCGAGTAGAAGACAATGACAACGAACATCCAGCCTGTACAAGCACTTCGCACCTCAACCCTTTCCGTGGCGGACGACCCGCGCTGGGCGCACATCGTCGCCCGCGACAAATCCGCCGACGGCCAGCTTTGGTACTCCGTCTCGACGACGGGCATCTATTGCCGGCCCTCGTGCCCGTCGCGGACGGCGAATCCGAAGAACGTCACACTGCACGACACGATCGAAAGCGCGCGCGCGACGGGCTTCCGGCCCTGTAAGCGCTGCAATCCCGATGGCCCGTCGCTCGACACCGAGAAGGCGATGCTGGTCGCCAAGGCCTGCCGCATTATCGAGGAAAGCGAGGAAGAGCCTTCGCTAGAAGAGCTGGCGGCCGCTGTCGATCGCAGCCCAAGCTATTTCCACCGGATGTTCAAGGCGTCGACGGATTTGACCCCAAAGGCTTATGCAGCCGGCCATCGCGCGAAGAAGGTCCGAGAAGGTCTCGAAACCGGCACCAGCGTAACCGAGGCGATATACGACGCCGGCTTCAATTCGAGTGGCCGTTTCTACGAGAAGTCGACCGGTATGCTCGGCATGACGCCGACGCAGTATCGGGCGGGCGGCGCCAATGAGGAAATCAAGTTCGCGGTCGGCCAGTCCTATCTCGGCGCGATCCTCGTTGCGTCAAGCACGAAGGGCGTCGCCTCGATTCTGCTCGGCGACGATCCGGACGAGTTGGTTCGCAATCTTCAGGACCGCTTCCCAAAGGCGCGCCTGATCGGCATGGACCGCGAATATGAGGCGCTGATCGCGCGCGTCTGTGGCTTCGTGGAGAATCCGAGCATCGGGCTCGATCTGCCGCTCGACGTCCGCGGCACGGCGTTCCAGCGCCGCGTCTGGCAAGCTCTGCAGGAGATCCCCGTCGGCGAGCGCGTGTCCTATTTGGAAATCGCCCGCCGGATCGGATCGCCGAGTGCGACACGGGCGGTTGCCGGCGCATGCGCCGCCAACAACCTCGCGGTTGCCATTCCTTGCCACCGCGTCGTGCGCAACGACGGCACGCTGTCGGGCTATGCCTGGGGTGTCGACCGCAAGCGCGCGCTGCTCGATCGCGAAGGGTTACAGAGCGCATGAAGTCACGGCCGGAAACGGCCCTGACTTACCGCTCCCCGCCGTCGGAACTGACGACGATGACCCTGACGTTCGACGCCGCGCCGCGGCCGGCACCACTCAGGTCTCGCATCAAACTCGACGCACCGTTTCTCGGGGCGTCGTCGCTCACTTTCCTGAAGCCCCGGCTGAAGGCGACGGTTCGGCCGCTTGCCGGCAAGCGCGCGGGCATGGGCGTCACGGCCAATCAGGGACGCTCGCCTCGCTTGCCGGCTCGCTCGCCGTCGGCGGGGTACTGTGCGCCAATCCCGACAACACCATGCTCTTTGCGCTGTTGCCGCTGTGGCTTCCCATCCGACCACGTGCGCCGCCCTCGACGGCGCCCTCGCGATCGAATTCGGTCAGAACAGCCGGCTCGGACGCCTCAAAGGGCTCTTCGACGGTCGAGACTTTCCGCGAGCCCGGAAAATCTCATCCAGGCCGAATTCGACCTGTTGCGAACGTCCGGCTTTTCGGCCAACAAGATCGCTACCATCAAGGCGATCGCTCAGGGGACCGTGGAAGGCGTGATCCCCACACGCGATATCGCCGCCACAATGGATGACGAGACACTGACCGATTGCATGGTCGGCATCAAAGGCGTCGGCCGTTGGACCGTTGAGATGCTGCTGATGTATTCGGTTGAACGGATGGATGTGTTCCCGGTGGACGATTTCGGTGTCCGCGAAGGCTATCGCGTCCTGAAATCGCTGCCCGAGCAGCCGAAGCCGAAAGCGTTGCGCGAAATTTCCAAGGCCTGGACGCCGCATAGCACGGTCGCCGCTTGGTATCTCTGGCGCATCCCGCGCGAGCGCGGGAACGTCCTGAAGTAAACGTGAGCCGGCGCGATTGTTGATTTGCCGTCAAGAGTCGGAGTGCGGGGTGCGAACCCGCACTGCATGGTGCAGCGAAACTCAAGAAGACCGTCGCGAAGGCCCGCGGCCCAGGAAGAACGCCATGCACCTTCAGAATAGCGTCTCGCCATTCGGCAACATCGTTGCCATTTCTCAGCGAGGATTGTTCACGGGCAATCGCGGTATCATCCACGATCCAGCGACCAACGCCTTGCTGACCAAGCAATGGGCGACACCGACCTGGCTCGTCTGCGACCGCGAATTCAAAGACCGCCGCCGGGAAGTGATGGCGGGCCGGAGCTCGACGGAGCTGTTCTTCCTCGACGAAGCTGTGGCGCTTGCGGCGGGCCATCGGCCATGTTTCCTTTGCCGGCGAGAGGCTACCGAGCGGTTCAAGGCATGTTGGGCGTCGGCCAGAGCCGAGCCTCCGCCGTCCGCCGAACAGATGGACGCCATGCTTCACGCGGAGCGCCTCGAGCACGGCCGCAAGCGCCTGCACCCGATCATGCTTTTGCTGTCCGATCTACCTGACGGCGCGGTCGTACCGGTGGCAGTGATGCCTACACGCTGCGCGCCGACCTCGCCTACCGCTGGACCAACGAGGGATATGACCGCACCCAAGGTTCTCGACGATGCGGACTGGCTGCTGACGCCGCCCTCGACGGTCATGGCCCTCTTCGCGGGCTAACGACACCCGATAGGCCCGATGATGCCCCATCTGTTTGACACCCTTGCACCGATTCAACCCACGACCGAGATCATGGCCGACGGCGCTATGCTGCTGCGCGGAACCGCTCATCCTTACGAGAAAGATCTTCTCGCCGCGCTCGCCGACATCACCGCCCAATCCCCATTCCGGCACATGGTCACGCCCGGCGGCTTCACGATGTCCGTCGCGATGACGAACTGCGGCACAGCCGGCTGGGTCACGGACCGTACCGGCTATCGCTATGATCGGATCGACCCCGAGAGCGGGCGGCCCTGGCCGGCCATGCCGGACTGCTTCTTCGGCCTGGCAGTCGAAGCGGCGACGCACGCCGGCTATCCGGACTTCCGTCCCGACGCCTGCCTGATCAATCGCTACGAGCCCGGCGCCCACCTTTCGCTTCACCAGGACAAGAACGAGCGCGACTTCGCCAACCCGATCGTGTCGGTCTCGCTGGGCCTGCCGGCGACCTTTCAATTCGGTGGCCTGAAGCGTAATGACCCTGTGAGGAAATTCGCTCTGCGGCACGGGGACGTGGCGGTCTGGGGCGGCCCGTCGCGGCTCTTCTATCACGGCGTCCCCGAATTGAAGAATGCCGTCCATGAGACTGTCGGGCGCATGCGCATAAATCTAACTTTCCGGGGAGCTTTATAGCTCCCGAATCTTCTTTCGGGTTGATGACAAGCAACCGGAGTGCCGCCAGAACAGCCTTGGCCAAATATGTTATCATTCGGAAAGTCCATATGCGGATGCAGGATTTTTGCGATACATCAGCCGAAACGACTAAAACAAGGAAACCAATTACTATGTTTTCGCGCGGCGGATTCGACGCTAAGGCGAGCCGGCGCAAGCTACCCGGAACTGAGGAGGCCATCGACGCGCTCGTCGCGCTTGCCCAAGACAACCCAGATAAGGCGCTTGTCATGAACATCGGCCAGCTCGTCGTCAATGGTTATGCAGAATGGGAAATGCTCGACAACGGAAAGGTCGAACTTCGCTTCACCTCTGGCGAGACCTATCTGCTCGCACGAACCACAATCCTCAGAGTCGCTTGATCGGCTGATCAAACCGACCGTTGTGCGTTCCCGCGCCCGACCTCGCTTCTAGCCGTGCCCGTTCCATCGACGCGCGCATCGACGCGATGAACCCGCGCGGCTGCGCGCCGGAGACGGAGTTCTTCGGTCCGCGGGCGCGCGTAGGGTCCATATAGCGAAAGGATATTGGCTCGCGCCGTTCCTCTGATCAGGTCAAGTCTTGGCCTCGCAGCCGCTCGACCCCAACGCAAATGGGGTGTGAAATG
>JASHRR010000686.1 GCA_030037185.1 Xanthobacteraceae bacterium
GTGTGGCGCCTGTCGCGATAATCAGCTTATCATAGCGCATCGTCGTCTCAGTACCCTGGTGTTGCACTAAGGCGGTTTGGGCGCGGGCGTTAATGGAGCGAGCGGTATGACGGCGCAGAATATTGATTCTTGGAAACTCGGTCCGATGCGCAAGGTCCCGCCAGTCGGGCGTCTCACCGCTCAAATAGTAGGGTAAACCGCAAATGCTGAAGTTCGGATAATCGTCCCCAAGGACGACCGTAATCTCGACGCCAGGGTCGAGCTCGTGGGCGCGGAGCGCTGCACTGATTCCAGCATCACTACCGCCGATAATAAGTAGGTGCATAAATTACCTCTTTTACAACAGCGAAATGGCCTGCCCCGACGGAGCATTGTGACGGTTCAGTTGCGCGGAAGTTCATCTTCGCGGAACCAGAATCCGCGGCATCGCGAATCCGTCAGGGGACCGCCAGTTCCGAGTCCAGCACCCGCAAGTCGGCGTTTCGGTCTGCCAATTGGCGGCTGGCCTTGGAGCAGATGAAGTGCGAGATGAGCGGGTTGCAAGAGATCAGGCAATTACGTTCTTTCCCAGAACTCAGACCATCTGTCGCGAAGTGCCGCATTCAGGATTGTGATAGATCACCACATTCGTGGATTCAGCCACGGGCAGCCTCCGGGATCTCTGGTCGCCCAGCCCGATCCGTTGCGGCACGCCGCTTCACCGCTGGACCCGCGTCGTACCAGCCGCGCGTGCTGTTTACAATCTTCACGACCGACAGCATCACCGGAACCTCAATGAGAACACCCACGACGGTGGCCAGCGCCGCTCCGGAATTGAAGCCGAAGAGGCTAATGGCAGCGGCGACGGCGAGCTCGAAGAAATTGCTGGCGCCGATAAGCGCCGAAGGCGCTGCAACGCAATGGGCCTCGCCGGTCGCGCGGTTGAGCAGATAGGCAAGGCCGGCGTTGAAGTACACCTGAATCAGGATCGGCGCCGCCAGCATGGCGATGATCAACGGCTGTCCCAGGATCTGCTCGCCCTGGAATCCGAACAGCAGTACTAGCGTCGTAAGCAGCGCAATCAGCGAAAGCGGTTGCAAAGTCTTCAGGACACGGAGCAGAGCAGGTTCGCCGCCGCGCGCCATGATCGACCGTCGGACGAATTGGGCGATGATGACAGGCACGACGATGTAAAGCGCGACGGATAGAAGCAGCGTCTCCCACGGCACGGTGATCGCCGACAGCCCGAGAAGAAGCCCCACAATCGGCGCGAAGGCGACGACCATGATCAGGTCGTTGAGTGCGACCTGGCTCAACGTGAAATGCGGCTCCCCGTCGGAAAGATTGCTCCAGACGAACACCATGGCGGTGCAGGGCGCGGCGGCAAGCAGGATGAGGCCGGCGATATAGCTGTTGATCTGGTCCGCAGGGAGATAGGCCTTGAACAGCCAGCCGATGAACAGCCACCCGAGGAGAGCCATCGAGAACGGCTTGACGCCCCAATTTATGAAAAGCGTCACGCCGATGCCGCGCCAGTGCTCTTTCACCTGCCCGAGCGCGCTGAAATCGATCTTGACCAGCATCGGAATGATCATCAGCCAGATCAGCACCGCCACGGGCAGATTGACCTTGGCGATTTCGGCCGCGCCGACCACATGGAAGAACGCCGGAAAGAAGTGGCCGAGCGCGACACCGGCGACAATGCAAAGCGCGACCCAGACGGTTAGTTAGGTAACGTTCGAATGTCGACATTTGATTAACTCCGGCAGCGCCGGAGGTTGCCCGGCTTCGATGGCTTCAAGGAATGATGCGAGAGGGGCGACCGCCCGGGGATCGAGCGAATAGCAGACCCGCGGGCGGGCGATTTCGCCGATGATGAGCCCGGCCTCCTTGAGGATGCGGAGGTGCTCCGACGTTGTCGATGCGGCGAGCCCGATCTCCCCGACGAAGTCGCAGCCGACGCAGGTCGTTCGCCGCAGCAGGGTCTCGACAATCTGGACCCGCGCCGGATGCGCGAGGGCCTTGGCGATTCTCGCCACCTGTTCATGTGAGGGAGCGGCGGTCCTCGCCGTAGTCTCGACTCGCTCCCTCATTCCGAATTTGACAGCCGCCACTGGAGCATCCTATTCGTCAATCGACGAAATGGCGGCATGTTTCAAGAGCTGTGGACGAGAATGCGGGCAAGCGACGGCTTGGTCATTCCGCCGCAGTTCCCGATGCCTGGTCGGTTTCCTTCATCTTGCCGATCGCATCGAGCCGTTTCTGCAAAGCCAGTTGATCAAGTGAACGTATGGGAAGGCTAATGAAAATATTGATCCGGTTGGTCAGCATCCGCAACGCATCCGCGAATGCTAATCGAATTTCCGCCACATTGCCCGTTGCTTCTGCCGGGTCAGGTATGCCCCAGTGAGCCGTCATCGGTTGACCCGGCCACACTGGACACGCCTCCGCGGCCGCATTGTCGCAGACAGTGAAGACAAAATCGAGCTTCGGTGCGTCGGGCCGGGTAAACTCCTCCCAGCTCTTCGAGCGTAGTCCGCTGACATCGTAATGCAGCCGTTGCAGGAGTTCGAGCGCGTAGGGATGGATGCGTCCTTTGGGATGGCTCCCCGCCGAATACGCGTGGAACTTCCGCTGGCCCGCGCGGTTGAGGATGGCTTCGGCCATGATGGAGCGCGCCGAGTTGCCGGTGCACAGAAAAAGCACGTTGAACGGATTGTCCCTATCACCACTGCGCATGGTTATTTCCGCCGCTCGTTGCTCTTGGATGGGGTTGGGCAGCACGTGCTGTTGCTCAGTGCTTCCTCGAGGCTACAGAGTTCTGGGTGTCCCTCGCAACAGTCCTTCACGAGG
Organism: Xanthobacteraceae bacterium; assembly: GCA_030037185.1. The sequence continues at coordinate 2,833 of JASHRR010000686.1, forward strand.
AAGGCAATCAACGAGCGAATCATTCCGACATTGGCGCGATAGATGATCGAGCGTCCATCACGGGTACCTCGGATCAGGCCCGAACGCGCCAAAATGCTCAGATGGGTTGAAAGCGTGTTATGCGGGCAGCCTATTGTCTCAGCGATAGCTCCTGCCGGTGCGCCATCGGGCTCGCACCGCATGAGCAGCCGGAATATCTCAAGCCGCGTCGGCTGACCAAGTGCTGCCAGTGCCGCGAGCGAGTGCGGGGCAGAGATCTTGTCGCCGCGCGGCGCGGGACCGATGTGGCCGACAACCGCCACAGAACTTTTTCGCATCACCCTCACCATCCTATGGCGCCTAGAACCTCGTCAAAGCAAGCCGCATGCCGAGGACCACCTCAGCCCAGACATGAAATGCCGCACATTCCCAGGGCAAACGACTCTAAACATGGGAATTCTAACAATCCAGCGTCATTAATGTCGAGACATCTCGACACATTGTTGTCACGTCATCATGAATAAATCGTGACGGTCGACCATTCATACCGGCTATGCGAGTCCCGTGACCAGATGCCGCCCATTAGGGCGATCGAAGAGCTTGGCCTCGGCGTTGAACCGTCGGGATCCGCTGATTGCCCGAGCGCACGGTCGCTTGCGTTGTGATGTCTGCGTCGCGTCTGATGCCCCCGTCCATCACGAGCCGGGCACGTCTCGACGATGCAGCTCGACCGGCGTGCGACATTCCCGTCACCCAAAAGGTTGTCACATCGCTGTCATGGTGCCATGTCATCTCCTGTCGAGATTTCTGGAATTAATCGTGCTTAGCTACGACGACGCATAGGGCGTGTCGCTACCGAGACAGGCAATCGAATACTTCGGTTGGAAGAGCGGGCGGCATCGATGCCGGCTGCATGCATTTTATCACAACAACAGGAGAGCTAGATGCAGTTTCGATCCATGGTTGCAGCGCTCGGCGTCACGTCGATCGCTCTGTCTTGCAGCTGGGCGCATGCCCAAGAAGCTTGCCCGAAAACAGGCGTAAAGGAATTGACCGGCGCGGGAGCGACCTTCCCATTTCCGCTCTATTCGAAGATGTTCGACGAGTACAACAAGCTGTGCGGCGTCAAAGTGAACTACCAGTCGATCGGGTCTGGCGGGGGTATCCGGCAAATCCAGGAAATGACCGTCGACTTTGGCGCCTCCGACGGAACCATGACGGACCAGCAGAAGGCCCAGACGAAGGGTGGTGCAATCGTTCACATCCCGATCGTGGCTGGTTCGGAAGCGGTTGTCTACAATCTGCCAGGCATCGCCAGCGGAACGATAAAGATGACTCCCGATCTCATCGCCGACATCTATCTCAAGAAGATCACGAAGTGGAACGATGGGCGCCTTACCGCTCTCAATCCCGGCGTCAGGCTGCCGAACCTCGATATCGCGGTGGTGCACCGCTCCGACGGCTCCGGCACAACCTTCATCTGGACCAACTACCTCTCGAAAGTATCAAAGGAATGGGCGGACAAGGTTGGCTTCGCCACCTCGGTCAACTGGCCCGGCGACATTGGCGGCGCTGGTAACGAAGGTGTCGCCAACCAGGTCAAACAGATCCCGGGCGCCATTGGTTATGTCGAGTTGGCCTACGCGTTGCAGAACAAGATGCCGTGGGTGCAGGTGCGAAACAAGGCAGCAAAATACGTGGAGCCGAGCCTTGAAAGGACCTCCGCGGCCGCGGATGTCGCGAACCTGCCTGACAACATGGAAGTTCTGCTCACCGACAGCGCCAATCCGGAGGCTTACCCCATTTCCGGGTTCACTTGGCTGCTGATCTACGAAAATCAGAAGGACCCGGCACGGGGGGAGGCCGTGGTCCGC
>JASHRR010000687.1 GCA_030037185.1 Xanthobacteraceae bacterium
CTGATCGAGACCTATGCGAAGAATCCCGACGGCGGCTTGAACTTCGACGGCGCCTTCCTCAACAGCGGCGCGGTGATGGGGGCGACGCTCAATTATCAGCACCGCGCCGATCTGCGAGCCGTATACCAGAACTACTGCCAGAACATGCCGCGCCCGGACGAGGCGCAATATCCGCTGTGGAACGGCGTCGCACCGGATTCCAAGATGACGCTGAAGGACCTTGACGCGCTCATCGACGAATGCACCGGCGTCGGTCATCCGGCCGCGGCGCGCAGCGAGCAGCAGAAGCAGAACCTCGCCAACATCATCGGCGTGATGGGTTATCCGGAAAATCTGCTGGTCCGCCACATGCAGGCCGGCACGCTGCTGTTTCGCGACATCGTCAAGAACACGACGGGCGGGCGCAATCCGTTCTCCAACATCGGCGTCCGTTACAAGGGCTCTGCCGACGACGCGGCGCTCAACCGCGACGTCGCCCGGTTCGAAGCCGATCCGGCTGCGGCCGCGTTGGTCAAGGCCGACGGCGATCCGACCGGGGTGCTGCCGGTGCCGGTGGTGTCGATCCATTCGATCAACGATCCGCAGGTGGTGGTCGAGGCGCAGTCCGCCTATTTTGATACCGTCAAGGCGGCGGGCAGCGCCGGCCGCCTGGTGCAGGCGTTCACCGATGAGCGCGCCCACACGGGACAAAGCGCGCCAGAACTGGCGGCCGGACTCGACGCCCTGATGCAGTGGATCGAAACGGGCAGCAAGCCGACGGCCCGGTCGATCGCGGCAGAGTGCCAACACTTGCAGGCGAGCCTGGGTGGGCCGTGCCGCTATCATCCGGAATATGCGCCGAACCCCTACAGCACGCGCTACTACGCGCGCGAGGCCGCGGTGCGATAGCGGGCGTTAGAGAACATGACCAGCATTCTCGCTTTTGCACTGCCTGTCGTGATTGTGATCGCAACTCTGGAGGGCCTGGTTCTCGCCCTTGTGATGCGGCGCAACTACAATTGGCGTGCGTATTTCGCTTCGCTTGCCGACGCTCTCGGCCGCCAGTACGTCGTGTTGACGTTCTTTTCCCTGAGCCTTGCTGCGCCGGCGTCCGCGTTCGCCCACCGGCACCATCTGTTCACGATACAGATCGATACGGCCGTCAGCGTGGCTGGGCTCCTCATTGGCCAGGATTTCTGTTACTACTGGTTTCACCGCTGCAGCCATCGGATCCGGTGGTTTTGGGCGACCCATGCCGTCCACCATTCCTCAAATGAACTCAATCTCGCCGCATCCTACCGTTTTGGATGGACCGGCCGGCTGACCGGGGACGGCGATCTTCTACCTGCCGCTTATCTGGCTCGGTTTCGAGCCGCGCGCGGTGGCGATCGCCGTCGCGCTGAACCTGCTCTATCAGTTCTGGCTGCACGCGGAGTGGATTCCACGGCTTGGCTGGCTCGAATATGTGCTCAACACGCCGTCTCATCATCGCGTCCACCACGCCGCCAACCTCGAATATCTCGACCACAACTATGGCGGTGTGCTGATCATTTGGGACCGCCTGTTCGGCACCTTCGTCGCCGAGCGTGACGATCTGCCGTGCCGCTATGGCCTGGTGCAGCCGCTGCGGTCCAATAATCCCGTTATTATCGCCTTTCATGAATGGGCGGCGCTCGTTGGCGACCTGCGGCACGCGGGGTCGTGGCGGGACCGGTGGTCGTACCTCGTTGAGCCACCCGGCTGGCAGCCTGATCGTCACCGCACAACGACCGCCTACGAGGCGACAGCCGGAGGGCCAAGTCGAAAGGATGGCCAGGTGCGCGACGGACAGGCCGTTGCAATTGTGTGAAAGCGCGGCCAGTCCGCGCCGATTGGCCGACGTTCGCACCCCCTCGCCCTGTCGGGAAAAAACTCGCCGGCGCCTATGTGCGGCGCCATGCAGCCACCCGGGGGACAGGTAGTCCAAGATTCTCGCGCAAAGTCCTGCCCGCGTACTCCTTGCGGAACAGGCCGCGCCGTTGCAGTTCGGGCACGACGAAGCGGGCGAAGTCCTCATAAGCTCCAGGCACGTGGGTCGCCGAAACCACAAAGCCGTCGCAGGCGCGCTCGGCAAACCATTGTTCGAGCCGGTCCGCCACCTCCTTCGGCCCGCCGATGATCGGGTCATGCACCCGGCCGCGCCCGCTGAAATGGATGAAATCGCGCACCGTCGGATTGCTCTTGCCGCACGCCTGCACGACGCGGTCGCGGATCGCCTGCAGGCCGGACATCTGTGCCAACTCAGCGTCGGTAAAGGCCTCGTCCATGCTCTTTCTGGCAAAATCGAAGTTGAGCACCTCCGATAGCAGCGACAATGCATCGATCTCAAGCGGCAGCTTGCTGATCTGCGCCCACTTGTCCTCCGCCTCCGCATGTGTGGCGGCGGACACGGTGTTAATGAGGTGGGCGACCTTGACCTGCTCGGGATCACGACCAACGCGCGCCACCTCCTTCTTGAAGTCCGCGTAGTCGCGCCGGCCGATCTCGACACTGGGATAGACGACGAAGATCACCTCGCCCCATTGCGCGCCAAAGCTTTTGCCGCGGCCGCTCTGGCCGGCCTGGATGATGACCGGGTGACCTTGCGGCGAGCGCGGCACGGTGAACGGCCCGCGCGAACGGAAATAGCGGCCGCGATGATCGAGGCGGTGAACCTTCTCAGGCGTCGCGAACAGGCCGGCGGCCTTGTCCTGGACGATGGCATCGTCTTCCCAGGTGTCCCAGTGACCGAACACGACCTCCATGAATTCGTCGGCGCGGTCGTAGCGCAGGTCGTGCGCAAGGACTTCCTCGCGGCCCATGTTGCGGGCCTCGCCGTCATTGAGCGATGTGACGACATTCCAGGCCGCGCGCCCATTCGTCATCAGATCGAGCGTCGCGAACAGGCGTGCCACATGGAACGGCTCGTAGTAGCTCGTCGAATAGGTGGCGCCGAGGCCGAGCCGCTCGGTCGCCATGCCCATGACGGTGAGCACCGT
>JASHRR010000082.1 GCA_030037185.1 Xanthobacteraceae bacterium
AGGCGCAGGCGACCCGCGCCGCCCGCGGCGACGGATTGTTCCATGACGGCTCAAGGGGCAATTGCTTTGACTGCCACGGCGTCGATGGGACCGGCATCGATCCGATCGGATCGACAAACTTGACTCGGCCGGACCTGTATCTGTGGGGCGCGGACCGCGCGTCGATCCGCGAGTCGATCATCAAAGGGCGGCGCGGCCTCATGCCGGCGTTCGACGGCACGCTGAAGCCCGAGGAAATCAAGGCGGTGTCGGTCTTCGTGTTCTCTCACGCCAGAAGGTGATCCCGGTCTCTCTGCGGCTCGCACCCGCGCGTCGCGTTTCGTTGCCGAATAGCTGCGGCGCGGCGAGGTGAATCTGCGGCACGGGCAGATCGCGATGAGCCGCAGAGTGTCGGTCAATTATAGGTGCTTTTATAAAATCCTTCGTAACTTTCATCTTCTATCATCTCAAAGCCGTGTTGTCGGATAACGGCGATATCGCGGCTAACGTTATTGCATTTCTGTGCCGGCATGTTGTGACCGCCGCTTATGGTTGCGGCGCGACCCGCTTCGGCGTTCGGCCAAGCGGGATGTCGGGGGGGTGTTTCATGGTACATCTGAGCCGGCCGCAACCGAGATCGACGCGGTCACCGCGGCCGGGTAGGCCAATCGCTCGGAAGCGATTCGCGATCTTGCCCGCTCGGGCCTGCCGCAATCAAACCTCGATGTTGCGCAGGATCGCGTCCGCCAGTTACCGGAACTGCGCCCCAGTAACGAAGTCTGGCTGTGTGGAGAGGCGCCCCAGCGCGTTTTCGCGGGACCCCGTCATTGCGGAACGCGGCGTCCGCAACGGCGCATCGCCTGCGTGCCGGCGATCCCGGAGCGGGAGGCAAGGAGGGCCATCGTCGGCTGGCGCCTGCCGACCTAAGAGACGTGAGTGGCTGAGAGAGCCCGCATACCCGGACAGAGACCGATACGTGCGGCCCTATCGAGGAGGAGGCGGATTGCTTTTGGGCGCGCAGACTGGAGCGCCGGCAACGACATTTTCGCATGTGGGGCGCACACCATGCCGCTGCCGGTGATTCGGGCACTAGCGCTGATCAAGCGCGTCACCGCCGAGAAATTGCCGTCACCACGGTGTGCTGCCAGGTATTCGGCAATCAGCATCACAACCGCCGCGAGCCACGGTCATCTCGAACTCAACGCCTACAAGCCCGTCATCGGCTTTGCGCTGGTGCAGCTGGCAGACGCCGCATCCTGGAGCGTTGCGTCGCCGGCAACGCGCCTGACACGGCACGGATTGCCGATCCCAGCCGAGACATCGCTGATCGCTGGTGACCGGCTATGGCGGGCCGTCGATTCGGCCGGCGCCAACAGCACCTGCGGTCTGAAGACGGTGCGGCCCGGCGATGTGCGCGCCGAGGAATTCGACCACTTGGTGCCGCCCGACGCACCGACACATCCCTCTTAATCGCCTTGAAGACGCCGGAAATTATTCACACTATGGTTGTATTAATGAACCAGCGATTCATGTCCAGTCACCGACTTATGTCCAATCACTGAGGTATTCGCTTACAAGGCGATTGGGTATTGTGGGTCCGTAACTTGGTTTGCCGGTGGTCTGGTCAACGGCGTAATCTATCGGAGAGGCTTGGGCGCTTTTAGCGGGAGAGCGGCGGCGCATGGCTGAAACCCTCAATCTCCGCGCCGTCGGCAGGTGGGCCGGACGCCAACCCCCAACCTACCCTCCCCTCTGCGCGGGGGGTGGTAGACTCCGAGGCAGGAGTTTCCCGCGGTATGACGAAACCTGACCGTGCGCTCGCAAGGCTGAACAGAGAAAAGATTCCCCGCGAGCTGGATGAGCACCGTATCGAGACAGGAGAAGCCGATGAAATCGCCGGTCGTTAAACGTTCTATTGTCATCGCCGGGCACAAGACGAGCGTCAGTCTGGAGGATGCATTCTGGACCGGGTTGAAGGAAATCGCCGCGAAACGCGATTTAACCTTGTCTGACATGGTTGCGGCAATCGATCAGGACCGTCGACACGGCAACCTCTCGTCCGCTATTCGTTTGTTCGTGCTCGATTATTATCGTGGCACGCAGCACGGTACGCACGCCGAGAGCAAGCCCGCGGTCATGCCCTCGCCCGTTGGCCGCAGCGAGCAGCTTCTGCGCGCGGATTGAGCCAGTGCAACGTGCAGATATGCACGGTCACCCGGCGGGCGAGCGATGGCGCTGACAATCGTCGGATTGCCAATAAAGCGCCATGACCACAGCGGATGAGTCGGCCGGTCCCGTGAGCGGGGGATTGGGATGAGTCCGGACACGGGACGCGCGCGGCGTACGGTTGAGCGGTTGGGCTCGCGCTGCAGGTAGCGCAGGGCGGTCGGGACGCCTGCGCGCCCAGGATGGCGAGCGCCCACCTAGCGGTCGGTGGCGGACGAGCCGTAAGGTCCGGGGCGGGCGCGGCGATCGATGGTTGCTGCCGGCGCGGATGGCAAGGTACCGGCTGGCGCGGGCGCCCCGGTGACGGTGTCGGGCTGATGCCTCAGGGCATCGGCCGCCGGTTCCGAGCGCTTGCGTTCCTT
>JASHRR010000688.1 GCA_030037185.1 Xanthobacteraceae bacterium
CCGGACCACGCACGGCCCTGTGTGGAAGGTTAATACCGCGCGCACCACCAAACTAACATTGGGCTGCCAGCGGCTAGCATGAACATTTGTTTATGCTGCGTGGAATCCCTCTAAAGTTATCCGCCACGCCACCAAGCCAAGGCACTGGCTGCTGCGTAGAGACGCCGCCATTCGCAAGCTGCCGCTGCGTGAGGTCATCACGGATGCACTATCGCTGCCGAGCGGGGTAGGGACGCTCATTGCTGAGTGGCACCCGCACAGATCTTGAATCTTGCGGGGTGCGGACTCCTATTCTGTCTCGAGTGTCTAGTGGCGGACTCGGCTGCCTGCCCTATAGCACCAAGTCCCAGTGCTCGCTGACGACATCAAGGCCAAAGTTGCGCTTCGCTTCGCTTGATCTCAGGCGGAAGCCCGCCCGCTCATAGATATGTCGCGCCGCCGTGAGCACGCTGTGGGTCCACAGCGTGATGTTCTGATACCCGCGCTCGCGGGCGAAGCGGATGCACTCCTCGGTCAGGCGCATGCCAAGGCCGCGCCCGCGCGCCACCGGCTCGACCAGCAACAGGCGCAGCCGGGCTCGACGCTCGGTATCCTTCACCAGGAACACAGACCCGACGTTCTGGCCATCCATCTCGGCAATCCAGCCCCGGTCGTAGTTCGGATCGTAGTTGCTGGTAAAATCCGCAACGATCTGTGCGCAAACGCCCTCGAAATTCTCCGCCCAGCCGAATTCCTTTAGATACAACTCGGCGTGCCGTCCGACCACCCAGCCAAGATCGCCGGGCCGCGGATCGCGCAGGATGATCTCGCTCGCTGCCTTCGGCTTGGCGGCAATGATCGTCTCGATGGCGCGCATGGAGGAGACCAGATGCTCCTGCTCCGACCCGGAGAGGCGAGCCAACAGCGCACCGACTTGCTGCTGCGCGCGCTTGTCTAGCGGAGCGAAGGCCTTGCTGCCACGCGCGGTCATCGAAAGGAAGCCTTGCCGCCGATCGGCGGGAGACACTTGCCTGCGGATCAGACCACTCCTGTGGAAGCGACGCAGAATGCGGCTCAAGTAGCCCGCATCGAGGTCGAGATCGCGCGCAATGTCGGTTGCAGTCGTGCGCTCGCGATGCCTGATCTCGTAAAGCACTCGAGCCTCAGTCAACGAGAACGGGCTGTCGAGCCAGGCAGGCTGTAGCACGCCAAGCTTCTGCGTGTAGAAGCGGTTGAAGCGGCGCACAGTGGCAATGCGCTGCGTGTCCTGCAGAACGGGAGTCGCCATATTGGTAGTCTCGGGCAGATAGTTGACGTAGTCAAGTACATCTGGTGGCAATGTCGCTCACGGCGTCGGCGAAGTCGCCCACGACAGCTCGGACTCTTTGAGGAAGAGCTGTTGGAGGATCTCGGGGATACGTTCAACCGGCGAGTCGACCGGACGCAACCGGCTCGGCTGCCGGCTCTGGCGCAGCCGCCGCGTTGACGGACCAGTGTGTTATTCCCATCGCGTCGCCATCTCGAACAACCGCCCGGTCGAGCTCAATGACAACGGCGTCACCTTCAAATGGAAGGATTACCCCCTCAAAGGTCAGCAGCGACACGGGGTAGGATGAGTGGAACTGCGAGGAGTTCGCGGATACGGGTGATGTTGTTGGCGCGTGTTTGGCCGGTCAGCAGTCCATAGTAACGGATACGGTGAAAGCCCTGTGGCAACAGATGCATCAGAAAGCGGCGGAGCGTGAGCATCGAGCGTCATCATCGAAACCTTCTTGCCGGGCAACAGCGAAAGCACCCCCGACGCCAATTCCGCCGAAGATCCGGATCGACACCTCATGATGACATTCCCAGAACCATCGCTCCGAAAAGCCGTTCCCATTCCTGGTCGCTCCTCAGCCGGCCACGCCTCTGGTCGCTCCGATCCCGCATTCACCACTCAACAGCCTCTCCGGTATTCACCGACACACCGCCCCACGGATCACAAGAACGTTTCGCCGCCGGCCTGGATCGCCATCCTCACCGTTCAACCGATCCTCGCTGCTGACCTCATCTGTGACCCACCCACGGCCAAATCCCCATAGCAAGCGCGGTCCGGTCCTCCTGCATGAGCAGACGTTCTGCGCCTTGCGTTCGTCCCTCGGGGCGCCCGCTTGTTTTCAGGGTCGCCTCTGGTTCGCGGGCAACCGATTCCCACTAAAAACGCGCTTGGCAAAGGCGTCCGCCTCTTCTGCTTGGCAGAGCAGAACACCACGAAGTGGCTGTCGTCGCGCCGTACGCCGGTCACACTCAAAAGGCAACGCCCGAAAACCGTCACTTGCCGGTCTGCCTGAAATAGCGCAGGTCGGGCGGTGGTTGGTCCTTGCGCGCCGGCATTAGATAGCCGTCGCCGCTAAGGAAGTAATTCTGCGTCCCGATAACGACGTGATGGTTGTTCTCGTTGCAGCTGTCTTCGATCCACAGCACCTTGCGTTCGCGAAGATAATGCTTGTCCACCGTCCAGGGCCGTGTGAGGGCGTGATCGACGATGGTGATTTCGTTGTGCATCAAATTGTTGTCGGCTTTGTCGAGATAGATCCTTTCCTTGACGATGGTCTCGTTGTCGTCATGCAGCGGCATGCCGGTGGCCTCCACGGTGCGCGGGCCCTTGAAATTGCGGGTCTCAACCTCGAGGGTGTCGTAGCGACCGTCGCCGTCGGTGTCGAGCCATTTGCCGATCGAATAGCCCATGAAGCTCGGCTCTTCATCCGTGGGAAACTCGCGTCTGTCGGTGTAAATGCGGCGCGGCATGTAGATTTCGAAATTCACGTAGGTGATGTTCGGTA
>JASHRR010000083.1 GCA_030037185.1 Xanthobacteraceae bacterium
AGAGGTGATTTGGATGAGCGACGAGGTAACAAGAGTCACAAGGGTCCGTCCGGCCGGTGGACACGTTTTGCTTGTCCGCTTTGCAGGCGACCGACGGGATCATAAGCTCGACATGACCGGGCTGATCGCTCGCAGTGCCCATTTCGCACCCCTGATGGACGATACTGGATCTTTCGCCAAGGTGGCTATCGTGGAAGACGGTCTCGGCGTGGCTTGGCCAATCCAAACCAAATGGGGTCGACTGGATGTTTCGGCCGCAACACTACAGCGGATTGCGGAGGAACAGGAGCCGATGTCAGGAACGGACTTCGCCGAATGGCGGGTGCGCCTGGGACTCTCGTTGACCGAGGCGGCAAAGCTCCTTGGGGTAAGTCGCCGGACGATCATGGGCTATCTGAAAAAGGATGAATTGCCGGCTGTTGTCACCATCGCTTGCCGAGCGCTCGCTCGCGACAAGCATGTGCTGGCGGCGCACTATGTGCCGGCGCGCAAAATCAACCGATCGGCTGCATGAGCGCCAACACAGGCGTAGAAGCGCGGGGCAAGCTCGTGCATTGCCGGCGATTGGCATAGATACGCAGGCCAGATCATCGTGCAACGGCGACGCAATAGTGCCATCTTCGTCGACCGTGGCGCGCCACCGTACAATTTTGTACGATATTGTTGCCGGGAGGCGCGCGAACGGCGTGACTCTGGGCGCGGGAGGCGAGCGACCGACTGGCGGCCTACCGGCGCGGTGAGCTTGCAGCCCTAGACCTGCGCGACATCATCGCCAAATACCGGCCGTGAAGGGTTTCTTGAGATCGCCGAGATTGAACTCAATCAGGCGATCCACTGGTACGGAGCGCAGGCGCCTGGCCTGGACAATCCGTTTCTGATTGAGGTGCTATCCGCCGCAGACCGCATCGTCCGCTTTCCTGAGGCTTGGCATCCGCTCGGCGAAGGTGTTCGCCGCTGCCGTCTCAGCCGGTTCCCGTACGACACCCTCGATAACGGCGACATCCTCGTGCTGGCGGTCGCGCACTTGCATCGCCGGCCGGACCATTTGCGCGATCGGCTGAAGCGATGACCTGCGTGCCCGCCTGGAGGCCGAGGCGCGAAAAGCCCGCTCCCGGCGCGTCGCGTCTGTCTCGAGATTGCCGGGCAGGGCCGCCACCGAAGGGTAACCTCATCTGGCCACTGGGCACCGTTCGCGATTGGGAGCAAGGCGCACACCGGCCGGACAAGGCGGCCCAAAACCTGCTGAGAATCATCGCAAGAGACCCTGACGCGGTGGTGCGCACTCTCAAAAGCTAGCTTTCTTCAATTTTATCGGTCGGACGGATAATCAACATTCCGAGGCATCCGGTCCATGACGCGCGTACTCATCGCGGCATCGACGTTCGGCGCTGGCGAACAGGCGCCCATGCCGCCTGTATTCGGTCCCTGGTCGCCGTCGAAGGCACGCTTATGATCCTGAGCGGCTGCTAGTGGGATTGCGGTCACGCCGTTGCACAGCGCGAAAAACGAGGCCTCTTCTCCAGGGAGGAACTCCTCAATTACGATTTCGATGCCGGCCGAACCTAACCCACCGGAGAACATCATGTCGATGGCGGAGTTCGCTTCGGCGATGCTTTGGGCAATGATTGCGCCCTTGCCGGCCGCAAGGCCATCCGCCTTGATTACGATCGGCACGTCAAGGGGACATAAGTCTTGGCCGACTCTGGCGTACGGAAGCGCTCATAGACCGCGGTCGGAATGCCGTTCGCTCGGCACAAATCTTTGGTGAAGCCCTTGGAGCCTTCGAGCCGAGCCGCCGCTCGTGTTGGACCGAACGCCTTGATACCGGCGTCCACGAGGTCGTCGACAACGCCAGCGCAAAGGGGGCCTTCGGGTCCTACGACGACAAGATCGATGCGATTCGTGTGGCAGAACGCGATCAAGGCAACATGGTCCGCAGGATCAATCGCGACACATTGAGCCTCGCGTGCGATGCCGGCATTGCTGGGCGCGCAGTACAAGCGGTCGACGAGCGGGCTTGCCGCGATTTTCCAGGCAAGTGCGTGCTCGCGTGCCAGAGCCCAAAAGCAAAATATTCATGGCCGTTTCCGCGATCATTAGGCGCGCGAAGGTTTTCCTATTCGAGATGCGCCAGAACTGGCAAGCTTGCCTGCCGACCCCCAGTGCATCGGCCCTCACAGGTCTGCGCGTCCTTGAGAACCTTGGACTGTTCTGGCCCCTGCAGGTCCTTCTTCGCTAGGTTGCCCTTTGGAAAGTCGGGGATGCTGAGGATGATATCGCTCAACGCGGCCTCCTGGACCGCTTTCGCGGCTTCATTGAGAGAGAACCACTGGACTTCGCGTTCTTCTTTTTCGGGCCAGTCCGTCCGCTGGCGTTTCACTTCCAGGAGAAAGACTTGCACCTCGCAAATCACAATATCTCCATTCGATAGACGCTTTTCATCTGTGAAGGTCCCTATCGAATCTCTGCCAGCTCGAACTGCGCGTTGAAGACCGCTGCGCGGCGCTGCGCGAGAGCCCAGAGCGACTAAAGGCGGTGGTTGCGGAACTCCAGCACCGCACACGGAACCTCATTAGCGTCGTGGGCGCGATAGCCAAAAGGACACTGAAGACAAGCAAGACGTTCGACGATTTCGAAGCCAGCTTTCAGGATCGCCTCGAAGTTCTAGGCCGTACGAATGGGTTGCTCTTTCATACGGAAGCGGGCGGCCGGGTTACCTTCGACGAATTGATCGATACCGAGCTAGCCGCGCAGCCATTCGCGTCGGCGGAAATGGATCGGTCACGCTCGACGGACCGAAAGGCGTTGGTCTACGCTCCGGCGCAGTCCAACCCCTGGTGATGGCCTTACACGAGCTGGCGACCAACGCGCTCAAATACGGCGCACTCAAGCAACCGAATGGGCGCCTCACTGTTCGTTGGCGGCTAGGCGCATATTTCGGCATGACGCCAACGCGATATCAGTCCGGGGAAACCCCAAGCTTTGGCTTCAGCAGTGATCGTCGGTACCTTGCCGGGCGGCGGCCGGTCATCGAGGGCTGCCATCGGGCCTTCGACTGCGGCTCGCTCCACGCAGCGTTGTACCGTCTGATGGTGCACCCCCACGGCATGCCCTACCGCAAAAAACGACAGGCTTTCCCGGTAGGCCAGCAGTATCCGCGCCCTCTGCACCCGGATTGCCGGTTCCGAGCGCGAGCGGCTATCTCCTTCAACGCCGCTGCTTCCACGTCGTTCACTGCCAATTCAATCGGTCGCCGCCATCCCGCCATGACTTTTTATCCATGCTGCCGAATCAAACCGTCAGCTTACATTCCATGGCGAAAAACGGAATCCTCGCGCATCGCG
>JASHRR010000689.1 GCA_030037185.1 Xanthobacteraceae bacterium
GCACGGCGGAGTATGCACGCGGCCCAATGCTCTTTCGCCGGCCTCGTCATGATGCGGTCTTCATGATGAACGGGTTGCCCCCGCCAGGACCGTTGTTGATCCACACGCTCTTGGTCTGGAGATAACCCTCGATTGCCTCCATGCCGTTCTCGCGGCCGAGGCCCGAGGCCTTGTAGCCGCCGAATGGCATCAGGAAACTCACCGCCCGGTAGGTATTGACCCACACGGTACCTGCCTTGATGCGTCTGGCTATTCCGTGCGCCCGCTTGACCGACTGCGTCCACACGCCGGCGCCCAGCCCGTAGGCGATGTCGTTGGCGATGCGCACGGCATCGTCCTCGTCCTTGAACTTGATCACGGAGAGCACCGGCCCGAACACCTCCTCCTGGGCGATCCGCATCCGGTTATCGACATCGACAAAGATGGTGGGCTTGACGAAATATCGGCCCCCTCCCTCTTCCTTCGTAGCCGCCGCGCCGCCGAGAACGCAGCGCGCGCCCTCGGCCTTGGCGATGTCGATGTAGGAGAGGATTTTCTCATATTGCGGCGGTGTCGTAACCGGGCCGACCTGCGTCTCTGCCTTGCTCGGATCGCCAAGCCTGGCCTGCCTCGCTATGGCGACGAGCTTCTCGACGAACACGTCGTGGATTGTCTCCTGCACAAGAAGTCGCGACCCCGCGATGCAGGTCTGCCCAGTCGCGGCGAAGATGCCGGAGATCGCCCCGTTGACGGCGTCATCAAGGATACAATCATCAAACACGATGTTAGGCGACTTGCCGCCGAGCTCGAGCGAGACCTTCTTGAACGATCGCGACGCCAGTTCGTTAACGCGCGCACCCGTCGCAGTGCCGCCCGTAAACGCGATCTTGGCGACCTTTGGATGGGTGACGAGCGCCTCGCCGGCGACGGCGCCATAGCCCGTCACCACGTTGACGACGCCTGGTGGGATGTCGGCCTCGGCGATCACGAGGCGCATGAGCTCGATGAGCGATGCGGAGGTGTACTCCGATGGCTTGATCACGACCGTACAGCCTGCCGCAAGCGCCGGGGCGAGCTTCCAACCTGCTAGCATCAGAGGCGAATTCCACGGCGTGATGAACGCGCAGACGCCGACCGGCTCGCGCAGCGTGTAGTTGAAGTGCTCCGGACGATCAACCGGCACCACCGCGCCCTGAATTTTATCGGCAAGGCCGCCGTAATAGTAGAACCACTCGGGAAGGTACCGCGTCTGGGCGACCATCTCCGAGATCAGTTTGCCATTGTCACGCACTTCGATCTCTGCGAGATGCTCGGCGTGTTTCTCGATCAGTGTGGCGATACGGCGCAACGCCTTGCCGCGGGCCGTCTGCGACAGCGAGGACCAGGGCCCAGCCTCGAAGGCCTGCGCCGCCGCCTCCACTGCAACGTCGACGTCAGCCTTCTCGCATTCCGGAATCAGTGCCCACGGCTCGCCCGTGTAGGGATCAAATGTCGGAAACGCCTTACCCGAGGCAGCGTCGACCCATGTACCGTTGATGTAAGTTTGGTATTTTCTCAGCTCAGTAGTGCGGTCCAACATGGCCTTGTCCTCTGCATTGCTGTTGCCTTTAGAGCGCGTCCGGAAGCAAGTGCATCGCTCATGTAATCCAGCCGATCATAAACGCTTTTGGTATGGCTCTAAGTCCCGCTCGCCTGCATCAGCATTGCGAGTCCATCGCCCGTCGCAAGCCGCGGCGTCCACCCCAGACTCATCAAAGCCGCCGGATCGACAATCAGTGGGCCGGATAGCCGCTGGTACATCTCTCCACGTCCGGCGGCGCGGAGCGCGAATCCGAGGAGCGCTGGGGGGAGCGCAAACACGTTCGGCCGGCGGGAGAGTCCACCGCGCAAGGCCGCAATCATTTCCGCGATCGTCAGCGCCTGCGGATCGGCCGCAATGAACACTCGTCGCAGCGTTCCCGGCGCTGTAAGTACAGCCTCGATTGCTGCTGACAGGTTTTCCAGCGCGAGCAGCGAACGGCGCGCCGTGAGGCTAGCGAGCGGCAAGGGGAAAGGCGATTGCGCGAGCCTCACCAATTGCGCCATGTTGCCCTTGACCCCTGGCCCGTAGACCAGCACCGCCCGCAGCGACACCCAGTCGAGGTCGAGTTCCGCGAGACCCCGCTCGGCCGCGAGTTTGGAGCGTCCGTAGGCATCCGTCGGCCTCGGTGCGAGCGCCTCGGTCAACACCGTATCGGCCGTCGGTCCGCACTGGGCGCGGATCGAGGAGAGAAATACGAAGCGCTTGACCCCAGCTCGCCGCGCAGCGCGGGCAAGGCGGATGGTCGCCTCCGTGTTGAGCAGCCGGTAGTCGTCTTCCGGAAGGCCGGACATCGCATGGGCGAGCCCGGCTGAATGGACCACCGCATCCACCCCCGCGAGTGCCGCCGACATGTTTTGCGGCCGGGCGAGGTCGCCAATCACGGCGCTTGCGGTCTCTGGCGGCAGCGAGACAGGCCGGCGCAGCAGCGCACGCACGCGGTGGCCGCGCTTTGGCATTTCCCGCAGCAGGTATTGACCGATGAAGCCGGTGGCGCCGGTGAGTGCGAGCAGCATATGAGGCCGTCTTTGTTACATCGCTTGCAGCCTGGACGGAGCGCCCACCCTACGACTCTTTCCCATCGGTGCAACGAGCTATAGCTGGACCGGCGGCAACGAATAAACGAAACATATAGTCTAGCTGGACATAGGAAAGTCGACGAAAAGATGGGCGTATTACTTAAGGCAGATGGACGGATGGCGAGCTTCCGCAAGGACCAGCGAGCGGGGCCAGTTTGAGCGGGTTGAAAAGCCGGTTCCGCGAGCGCGTCACCGCTGACGGCTCCTCGAACTTCCCGGCCGAAGCGGGCCGTTATCAGCTCTATGTGTAACCAACCCCCTTCCAGGGCTGATCTGTGAACACTTCTCGTCGGGTGCGACCGACTGACTCAGCCAGCGGAAGGACGTTATGTTGGTCATGGCAGTGTGACTTCTCTGTTTGCCGGCTGATTGGGGCGGCAATGGAATTTTTCCTGCTGGGAGGTTGGCAGCTTCGGCGACGAACGGCTGAAAAAAGGGCATTGCTGTGGAACGAGGCCGTCACGGTTGAAGAGCTTCACGACCATTGCGGGAAGGAAATTGCGAACCGCGTAGCCGGGCGTCATGTCCTGGCCATCCAGGATACCACCGAACCGAGTTATCAGCGCCATGCCCGCCGCACTCGCGGCCCGGTGGGAAACGGCAGCGAGGTTGGCATATTCCTGCATCCCACCCTGGGGATTGACGCTGAAAACGGTCATTGCCTGGGGCTGATCGGGGCGCAGATCTATGTGCGCCGCGAGGAGGATGTCGAAAACCAGATAGCCCTGCTGCATGCCCGGGTCGCCGCGCTCAAGAAGGCGAAGGCCACGCTTACGCTGACGCAGCAGGAGTTCGAACGGACCTCGCAGCTGGTCGAATCGAACGCGGCGAGCCGCGAGCTCTATGATCAGCGTCAGGCAGCGTTGTCGATTGCCCGAGGGGGTGTCGTCCAGGCATTAGCAGACGTGAACCAGATCCGTGTCTCCTTGGGCCTGCAGGCGTAAGCCGAAGACAGCGCGGATCTCGAGCAGGTACCGCCCGATCTCGATCAGACGTTTTCTTCAGTCCTGCAGACGCAGGCAGCGCTGATTCAGGCTTCGGCTGAGCTGGGCGTTGTCCATTCCTACAATCAGACTCCGAAGCAGATGCTCGAAGAGTTCGAAAAGCTTGACCCCGAAGGCGACATCAACCGCACGTTCGATCGGCTGGCGGCGTAGACACCGGCCGTCAAGCAAGCAGAGGCGAAACTCGAGGCCACCAAACGCGACCTCGCTCTGGCGGAACTCGACCTTCGCTATTGTGACATCGTCGCTGAGATCGATGGCGTCGTCACGCGCCGAAATGTCAATCCGGGCAACGATGTTCAGGTCGGGCAGAGCTTGATGGCGATCCGCTCGCTCGGCGACATCTGGGTCGATGCCAATTTCAAGGAGACGCAACTGCGCGACTTGCGCATCGGTCAGCCTGTCGATCTCTATGTCGACATGTACGGCGACAGAGAGGTGTTCAAAGGCCGGATCGCGGGCTTTACCATGGGGACCGGATCGACGCTCGCATTGCCGCCGCCGCAGAATGCCGCGGGCAACTTCGTCAAGATCGTCCAGCGGCTACCGGTCCGGATCGAGCTTGAGGTATACGACCCTGACAAGAAGCCTCTATTCATCGGCACTTCGGTCGTTCCGTACGTCTATATCAACAAGCCACCTACCGGACCCGATGCTGGGAAGTTCCTTCAAGGCAGCGGGCGGCAATCGTCGGCCACGGCGCCAGCTGCGGGCTCGGCAGGGGTCGGCAAATGACAGAGCTGGCAGTTTCCCCCGCCAGATCCCAAGCAGAGGTAAGCCCCTGGCTGGTGGCCGCTGTTGTCGGTACCGACCTTCATGGAGGTGCTCGATACCACCATCACCGTGGTCGCGTTACGATACATCGCCGGCGGCCTATCAGCCACGGTCGACGACGGCGAATGGGTCATCACGAGCTACCTCGCCGCCTTCGCCATCATTCTGCCAATCACCGGCTGGCTGTCGGCGCACCTCGGCCGCCGCAACTACTTCCTGCTGTCGCTCGCCGTCTTTACCCTCGCCTCCGGACTGTGTGGAATGGCCACCGGTCTCGGTCAGCTGATTGTGTTCCGCGTCTTGCAGGGCCTGGCGGGGGGCGGTCTTCAGCCTTCCAGTCAGGGCGTGCTGCTGGACGCCTTTCCGGTGGAGAAGCAAGGCATTGCGATGACTCTGTTCGGCCTGGCTGCCTTGTTGGCACCGGTCGCCGGCCCAACCCTCGGCGGCTGGATCACGGACAGTTATTCGTGGCGATGGGTATTCTTCATCAACATCCCGGTCGGGCTTCTGGCGCTTGGAGCGTCTTATGCTCTGCTCCGGGATCCAGACTATCTCACGAAGCAGCGTTTGGAGTTGAGGAAGCAGCCGTTCCGTTTTGACTCAGTTGGCCTGACACTCCTGGTGATTGTCATGGTCTCGTGGGAAGTGATGCTCAGCAAGGGACAAGAGTGGGACTGGCTGAGCGATCCATTCTGGCGTGTGCAGACGCTGGCAGCTTTTTTCGCCATGGGGCTGATCGCGTTGATCTTGTGGGAGTTGCGCCACCCCAGCCCTGTGGTCAATTTCCGGCCCATGCGGGAGCGAAACTTCGCCGCCTGCTGCCTCATCATCTTTTCCCCCTTCGCCGTCCTTTATGCCGCCAGCACGTCGTTACCTGGCCTGCTTCAGTCCCTGTCTGGCTATGATGCTCTAAACGCGGGATTGGTCATGTCGCCGGCCGGGTTCTTTGCGGTCGTAGCAATGCCTTTTGTCGGCCGTGCGCTTGGCCGGGGGACTGATGCCCGGTGGCTGATCGCCGCCGGCCTGCTGGTCATGGCGGTCGGAAACTATTGGATGTCGCAGATGAACCTGGATATCAGCCCGGGCCGGGTCGTCTGGCCTCGGGTGATGCTGGTCCTTGGACTTTCGATATGCTTTGCGCCTGCGAATGTCGCGGCCTACCTCTATACTCTACCGTTGCTACGCGGAGCGGCTGTCGGCTTGCTCAGTCTCTTGCGCAACGAGGGAGGCAGCGTGGGGACGTCGTTGGCGCAGACGATGCAGGAGCGCCGCGACCAGTTTCACGCCTTGCGGCTCGGCGAGTCCCTCGATTCTTTCGACGCGGCTGTGATTTCCTTCTTCAATCAGGCTCGTGGAGCATTCCTACAGCAAACCGGCGATCCGGTTGCTGCGCAGCAGCTTGCCGAACAAGCACTTGAGAATTTGCGCCAGCAGCAAGCATCGGCACTTGCCTATTTCGATGTCTTTTTCATCTTGGCCGCGGTGACGCTGGTGCTGGTGCCGTGGTGCCGCTGATGAAACGTTCGGTCGCTGAGAAAGGCACTCGCATTGGTCAGGAATAACCGCACCAGCTTCGCACCAGAAACAATCTGATCGAAACGCCCGAACGCGATCGGATCGGCCACGGACAGGCCCAGCCGATACTTGCTCTACTACCGGTTGATCACCCCGTCGGGAGGCCCCCGGATAACAGTGCGATTCGTTCCCATCCCTAATGATAACAATGATTCCCTGATATCGGCCCGCGTCTCAACTCACGGATCTAGGAACTCTTCCTGAACCTGAGTTTGCGCGAGATATTTGGTCTCGCTTGGCGTGAGCCCCTTTGCCCTCGCCCGGGACCGGAACATCTTCATAGCTTCCGAGATCCGCGACGGGTTCGCCAGGACGACTTCTCCAGATATTGGACCTGCCCGTGGCGCCTGCGTTTCACAGTCCCATCATCAACCCATCTGATTCCGACCAGGACATCGATCGGGCTCACATAATTTCGGGCCGTCAGCTCCGCTTCCGCAGCGGCTACGACACGATCCACGAGCTTTGTACGATTCATTCATGATTCGATCCCGATCATTCATGACTCAATATTGCATTTTCGCCATTGAAGAACGCCGTTGAAATCCGCAAATGCATTCGCACCTCACCGCGTGCTGTGCAACATTATCAAGGCCACGGCAGCTTCCAAACGCTGATGCGCCCTCAAGCTGCTTTACCTCGCGATTAAAAATGCCGGTCTGCGACGGTGGCGAGCAGTTGCATGGACGGCCGCGATGGGGCAGTGTGCCATTCAGTTCGGCGCGCGTTTTCCTGGGTCAGCTAGCTGACCCAAAAACGCCCTTCACAGAACCTTCTTACACAAAGATCGGACATTCCGATGAAGCCAGAGACAACGACTGTGTCGACCAAGGCCGCCACATCCCGGCGCACGGTCTGGGAGGAGCCGAACGCCGTCCAGA
>JASHRR010000084.1 GCA_030037185.1 Xanthobacteraceae bacterium
AGTCGCCTCCTTGAACTGTTCGCGCTCCTTGATCGCGATGACGAAGGATCCGGGCCCGCCGATGACGCAGTCTTCGTAGTAAAGATCAAGGTTCGGAACGGCGGGACCGCTGGCGTAGCCCCGGCTCAGCATGATCGGCAGCCCGTTGATAGTGATGCCCGCCGCCAGCACGTCATCGCGCATGATGGTGACCGGCGGCCCCATATTATTGGAGCCGTCACCGGAAACGTCGATGACGCGGCGCAGGCCGCCGTAGCCGCTCCGGTCGAACAGCGGCTTGGAAAACTGCAAAGCCCCGAAGATCGAGGTACGCGGCGCGCGTCGATAGGGGGCGCGCTTGATCTCATTGGTAACCGCTTCGGCGGATTCCGGGCCATCGATCAGCCGCCATGGTAGAATGATCTTCTGGTCAGATAGGGCAGCCCATTCGAAATACGTGATGGCGATGCGGCCGTGGTTTCCGTTGCGCAGCGCCTGAAGAAACTCGCGCGAGGTCAACCCGAGGATGTAACCTTCCCGCTGCAACGCCTGCTCTTCCGGATCCATCGAATAGGAGACGTCGACCGCGATCACGAGCTCGACATCGACCGGTATGGCGTTGGGGCTCTTGTCTGCAAATACCGCTTCGGGCCTGGGTGCCGCCAATCCCCAACCCGCCGCCGCTACGGCCCCGCAGGCTACCAAGATCAAAATCAAGGTGTGAGCACGCATGAGTGCCTCCTCCAGCCCACCCAGTTGGCTGTATGGTGACGCGGGTGGAGGACTTGCGCAAGCTGGAGATTGCGGAGGGATCCCTTCCGGCAATGAACCCTATCGACGCGATGGCGTCGGCGTGATTGTGAACAAAGATGATGGCGTCTTTTGGCTCACCTTCCGACATTCAGAAATTTAGCGCCCATCACGCCGTTTATGGTCACCCCAGCTGTATTAGCCTTCCCCGAAAGGGCCGTATTTCGTGACACGCTTTCCGAAGGCTTCCGCTATTTCGTCACCTCCGGCTGGAGCGGTTGCCGGGTGGGAGTTGCACCCACTGGAAAACGCCACCTTTCCACTGCGCACACTCTGAGCGGTCGATTTGCTCCTCGCAGCGGCCTACTCCCACATGCGATTCTTTGCTGGTTTTGCGAAGAACACAACGATGAGGGCGCCGACTGCTGCGACGGCGGCCGGCAGCAGGAGGGATTGGGCCATGGCGTGCGTGAATCCGGCCTGCAGCGATGCCGGGATCGTGGCCGAGAAACGCGCTCCGCCCAATGAGGTGGCCGCGTTCGCGCCACCCGGCAAATCTGCGATGAGACGCGCTTGGATCAGCGCGGCAATTGAGGCGCTGCCCAGCACGGAGCCAATTTGCCGGGTCGTGTTGTAAACGCCCGATCCCGCGCCGGCTTGCATGCGCGGCAGGTTGCGTATCGCCGCCGCCGAGATCGGCGACCAGATGCAGGCGCTCGCGATCCCGAGAAGTGCACTCGGAAACAGCAGGCGCCACCACTGGTCCGCTTCGGCACTGAGCCATAGCGAATACCAGAGCAAGCCACCGGAGAGGAGAATCAAACCTGTTAAGGCTATGGTACGCGGGTTGATCTTGTCGGTGAGCGCGCCCGTGATCGGAGCGGAGACCATAAGCAGGAGCGCCATCGGCACGAGCATCAGCGCCGACTGGATCGGCGAGAAGCCTAGAACCATCTGGAAGAAAAAGGTGAGAGGAAGCCACATGCTCGCGAAGATGAAGCCGACGGTGATGATTGCGGCATTGGCGAGCGAGAAATTGCGGTCACGGAACAATTCGAGAGGCAGAAGCGGTTCCCGCTTGTTCAAGGCCTGCCACGCCACAAAAGCGGCGAGCACGAGGACGCCAAGGATGATGAGTGACCACACCGAAATGAAGCCCGTGATCGTCCCCCACTTGTATGTTTCTCCTTCTTGAATGGAGAAGACAACGAGGAACATACCGATCGCGCTCAATGCGACTCCGAGCAGGTCGAAATGATGGGGGTGCGTCTCGAGCCTGGGCACCAGCCGCCAAGCGAGCACAAAAGCGACGATTCCGATGGGCAAATTGATGAAGAAGATCCATTGCCAGCCCAGAGCACCGACGAGTGCGCCGCCGAGGATGGGTCCTACGAGAGATGCCAGTCCGGCGACGGCGCCCCAGAGTCCCATCGCCCTGCCGCGACCCTCGGGCGGGAAAATACGCGTTATTATGGCCACGGTCTGCGGGGTCATCAGGGAGGCGCCGAATCCCTGAACGATACGGGCGGCGATCAGCACCCCGATCGTTCCGGAAAATCCGCACCAGGCTGAGGCGGCGGTAAAGACGACCAATCCGGCGAGATAGATGGTCTTGGGTCCGAAGCGATCGCCCAGCCGGCCTGCGACAAGCAGCGGAACTGCATAGGCGAGCAGGTAGGCGCTCGTCACCCAGATGACGGAATTGATGTCGGTCTTGAGACCTTCCATGATCTTGGGATTGGCGATGGACACGATGGTTATGTCGATCAGGATTATAAAGAATCCAATGATAAGCGCCCATAGGGCCGCCCAGGGTCTTGCTACTTTTTCCATGACGGGTTCTTTCTAAAGTTAAGCCGCGATTCAGAGAGCGCCCTTCGCCTACCAATCCGTCGCGCCAGACGCGATTCCAGTATCGGCACGCCGTCCGGCATTATCTTAACGCCCAACCAGCTTGAAGAAGAAGCCCGCGATCACGAACGAAAATGCGTAATCGCTCACGAACGGAATGTAGATGAATACGGCGACGAGCCCCAGTAAAACCACCCCGGTCGCCGCTCGCGCCCTCGTCGTCGATGACAGCGCCGTAGGTCGGATAGCCGATTTGGAGTCGTCGAGGAAACGCGACTCGCCGTTGATGCTGTACTCCCAATGCCTGACGTCGGCCTTCACGACCAGCGTCTTTACTGCCTGCAGCGCGTCGGCGCCGCCCAGCGGTCTCGACGCTTTGTTTGACCAGATCGAGCGGCGCGGACTGGGCGAGGACCTGCTGCTGGCCAACGGCCAAAAGCAGCGCGGTCGAAACAAATACCTGTCCCTGTCGGAAACTCAAACTCGAACATATTGATGGTGTAGCCCGCCCAAGATCGGCAACGAACGTACGCGCCCTGCTCGGCACACATCACGCCGAACCGGCGCGTCCTTCTGCAGCGATTGGTGCGTTCTGACCTCGTTGTAGTATGTTTGGTACGATGCGAGAACGTGGCGAAGATGGCGCTCACCAACGACGACGACGTGATCAAGACATTCCCGTCGGATCGAACCGATCATGCCAAGGCGACCGCGCCGAGACCGGTCGGTCGCGAATGCCCATGGCCCGGATGCGCCGTATGAAGGCGGCGCCATACGAGCCGTCGCGGTCGCGGATCAAGTAGCGTGGAGGCTCGTCCCAGCCGCGGGCCTCAGTCAGCTGACGGGCAAGCCATTCCGCATTGGGATGGGCCGTCACACCCAGCCATAGAAGCTCGCCGCGTGACTGCCGCAGGACGAGAAGTCCATACAGAAGCCCAAACGAGATTACCTGCTGGTCCGCGGTGAGGCTCCAATATTTTCGGTACCATCGGCAGGGGTACTATCAACACCACGTAAGGTCAAAAAACTAAAACGGTTGACAGGACGGTCAGTTGTCCACGGCCAGCATAGCGGTGTGGAGGCGTTCCAGTACTTCTTTGGGGCGATCGCCACCACCGAGGATCGGCGCAAAGAGGCCGTTATGGATTGGGCACGCATCCTGGCCCACGTCACAGGGACGGTGGACCAAGAGCTGCTGGCCTGGAACGAATATCTGGCCACCGTCCGAGAGCATCAGTCGGCCTTTCAGCTGGTCTTTCAGGATGCGGTTTTCGCCGAGCGAGCCACGCTCGGCGAGATTGGTCATCGCCTGGGCAAAGGTTCTCGTCGAGGTCGCAACCGTCTGAGACAGTGATCATGGCGCGGCCTCGCGCCGCTCCGGTGCGGACTCCGGCCGTCTGACAGGGCGAATTATCGGTTTACGTTCAAACCCGCGGAAACGGGCCGATTTGTCAGACGCGCTTGGAAATCATTGAGATCGCAGCACCCTTCCAAGCTGATGACGAGGGTTCGATTCCCTTCACCAGCTCCAATGATTTCAATGGGTTAGATACGCGCGCTCGCCCTGATCGCCTCGAGTTTTGCCCCATTACCAACACCCGCGCGTCTCATTCCGACAAGCAGGCTGTTGCTCATTCCGACAACTGCCCCCTGTCCGTTCGCGCTGCATGGCGCTTCGGATGCCCGTAGCGACCTGCCGCATGGTCCGCTTGACATATTTGCGGAGCACCTTGGGAGACTTGCGCCGCCCCTGCGCTGCGCCATCAGTTCCCGATCCGTCAATTCGGCGTCACCGGCTTCTGTAAACCGGCCGTGCCGGAATGACGTGAGGGCCAATTCGTCGCGCCGACCGGCGGCCCGGATCACCTCCTTGACCTTGCGGCTCATGTGGGTCAGGTCGATCTCGTCCTCCTTGGGGAAGGACGGCCACGGGGCATGCTTGCCCCAGTCGGCGGGCTTCTCGATGGCGGCGCGCTCATCCGTGCCTCTGCCGTGGCCTTCTCGATCGCGGCGGCGGCCAGACAGGAGTTCTGCGCCAACGTCCGATCAGCTATTCGATGACCGTGATCGGTTCCAGGAGGGGAACCAATGTAGGCTTGTCGGGTTGACGACGTACGATCGCCCCAGAAAGCGATCCAAGCCATTTGTGACTGCGGCGCCCCGATGGCTTGGCATTCCCCCGCCCCCAGCACCCGTGCCAGACCACGGGCGCCGCGTCCTTACTCTTCAAGTGCCCGGCAACCGCTCCCGCCGAAGCGCTCGGCAAAAGCAACCGCGTCTTCCGGCCTAGCAAAACAGAACACCTCGAAGTCACTGTCATCGCGGCGTATTGAGTACGTCGCCCGCGCCGCCGATAGGACGCCGGCAGCGCAAGATATCACCTGTCTGTTCACGGGGTCCCACACCTTTTCGGCCGGAAGTGCCACGTGATGCGGCCATTCGCGTTTGAGATCACTGCGCGTGATTTCGCCCTTGCGGCGGGTCATTGTCGTATTGTCATCAAATCTGTGAGCCGGCACCTTGAAACCCATGCGCTGGCCCTCACAATCTTGCGCTCTAGCTTTGCTACACCACA
>JASHRR010000690.1 GCA_030037185.1 Xanthobacteraceae bacterium
GCATCGCTGTTGGAGAACTTTGCCGCTACCGTGTCAAACGAACGCAATTGCGTATAGCGGATGGTGACCAGCACGTCGTTCGACAGGACAAATCCGATCGGCGACAGCGGCTCGTCGACACCACGCCCATGAGAGACCAAGGGAACGCTCAGGAACAGTGCGCCGTTTTCCTCCGAGATGCGGCTGGATGACTCCACCTCGCTCAGTTCTTCGCGCGACGGGAGTTTGAACCTGTAATTTCTTTCGACGCTCGCCCTCTCATCCTCTGTGGGATCGAAAAGGTCGAGCCACGACACTTTGCGTGCGGCCTGCGCCTCCCCGCCCTTTCCTCCCCCATCTGCTTGGGAATGAAGGGTTGGGGCGGAGGCCGGATAGGCTGTCAGCATTTCTAACTCCATGCTCGGTGTCTAGCTTTGGTGGGGGTCAGCGGGATTCATCCATACCACCTGCAGCCGTGCTACCCCTTGCCGGAATTGTCCGCAGGTATCGAAAGTTCCGCCGGGCACGGCTGCGGCGATCCGTAGGAAGGGCGAGACATTGAGACTGTCGCGGATTCCCAAATCGGTTAGCAATTGCGTCTCTACCCGCGCAGGGCTCGCCGAGGAGATCATCGTAGAGATGCAACTCGGTTCGAGCGAGCGACTGCTGAGCCTCGATCGGGAACGAGACCAGATCTGGCGCAACTCTTGAAGCGTGAGCCCGACTATCCACAAACGAGAGACCGGTCGCGAGCGCTCAAGCCCGAAATGGCAAGCCCATGCTGGCGGCCCAAACAAAACTCGAGGACTTTCGGGCGGGGAGCATGGGTCCGCCACCGGCGAGGGCCAAGTGCCTGCCGATAAGTTTGTGCGCATAGGTGCACTTGCCTGCTGGAGCTGAAATCCACAACGGGCCGAGTTTGCGGGCACGCTGCCTTTTGCGGAGGTGATGGCTGAACGGGAGCGGAGTCGCGATCGGTCAGATCAAGCCGGTCATTGGAACAGCCGAACCGATACCGGCCTTCGACAGCTTCCGGCCCCACCGGCTGGTAAGGACCGGCGCAAGGCATCAGCGATGATGGCCAGCTTATGCGAATCCCCCGTGATTAGTCTATCACGAGCCGATCGAGTGCTGTGAGCGCTGCCTTTCAGTTGCCCCCGTCAGACACGATGCATAGCGACGTTGCGTGCGCTAACGCGGGGCCGACATTCAACGGTCTTTCCTTTGTCGCCCATTGCAAGCTCATCTGCGGCTGAAACCTGACAGCCAATCCGCTCCCTGCGACGGCTACGCGATCGAGTTTGTTTTCCTTGCCGTTCCTCGCCCTGTCGCAACCCGCACCGTAACGCTCGCTCGCCTGGTGGCGTCGAAGGTCGAGCTGCCGGGGCCGGCATTGCCCGGATATCGAGGATGAAGGAACGTCGGGTAAGAGCATTTGCGATGCACTCCGACTGCCCACGCGCGTTGAAATCTCGGTACGCAAAGTTGGTCGTCAAAGATCGTCAGACGTGCGCGCAGCCGCCACGGCCGGACATGTGTCGGGTGCCGGAACCTCAACCCACTGATCGCGTTATCTGGAGATTCGTGTGAGACCAATCCAACCCTTCGACAGGGCCTCGTTGAGCGTTTGCGCGAGCTTGGGCGGGTCACAACATCGTTCCGCGAGGCCCCATGCAGACCGCCGCTTCTGACGCCCCGGTCGTTCATGATCGCGCCCCGCTGTTGATTGATCTCGCGTTGCAGGGCGGCGGCGCTCACGGCGCGTTCACCTGGGGCGTGCTCGACCGCTTCCTCGAAGAGCCCTGGCTTCAGATCGACGGAATTTCCGGCACCTCCGCCGGCGCGATGAATGCGGCCGTCCTGGTTCACGGACATTCGGTGGGCGGCAGCCTCGGCGCGCAAAAGGCCTTGGCGGATTTTTGGCGCTGCGTCTCGGACGCCGGTCGCTTCAGCCCCATTCAGCGGGGGCCGCTCGATATCCTGTTCGGCCGTTGGACGCTCGACAATTCCCCGGCTTGGATCGCGATGGACATGATGTCGCGCGTGCTTTCGCCCTACGACCTCAAGCTCGGCGAATGGAACCCGCTGCGGACTATCCTCAACGAGGCAGTAAATGTCGAACGGCTGGCGCAGTCGCCAATCAAGCTTTTCATTACCGCCACCAATGTCGCAACAGGCCGGGCCCGCGTGTTCAGAAATGGTGACGTCACCCCAGAGGTGCTCATCGCCTCGGCCTGCCTGCCCACGATGTTTCAGGCCATAGAAATCGAGGGCGACGCCTATTGGGACGGCGGTTATTCCGGCAACCCGACCATCACTCCTCTGGTGCGCGAAACCGCATCGCAAGACACCATCATCATCCCGATCAATCCGATCGAGCGCAAAGGCACGCCGCGCGCGGCGAGCGACATTCTCAATCGCCTCAACGAGGTCGCGTTCAACGCCGTGCTGCTGAAAGAATTGCGGATGATCGCGTTGTTGCGGCGGATCGCCGACCCCGGGCATGAAGAGGGGGAGAAGTGGTCGAAGATGCGCGTGCACTGCGTATCGAACGAAGTGATGACGAAACTCAGCGCCTCTTCCAAACTGATCACGGAGTGGGATTTCTTGTGCATGCTGCGCGACGAGGGCCGTCGTGCGGCGCAAGCATTCCTCAACACGGGCGCAGGCGACCTCGGGCGTCGCTCTACACTTGATCTCGACGTCTTATTACGGGGCGTCTGACGCCAATTGGACCCGTTAGGTGGGGAGTAGTCACCGTTCTCCCAGCCGTAGCGTGCTCTTCAAGATCGTCGTGTCGCGGGCAAATTCGACCGCCACGGTTTGCCCCGGAGCCACGTCCCTGAGCGCGTCCGCCAAGGCCCTCAAATTGGAGGTTTTGACGCCGCCGAGAGCCAGCAGCCGGTCGCCCGGTTTGATCCCAGCGCTCTCGGCGCCGGATCCGGGCTGGACGCCGCCCACGCGTACGCCTTCGCCCTGGTCGGTCATGTCGGGCACGATGCCGGTTGCCGCCCGGCGGGCGGCCGTGGGCGCCGCTGGACGCGGCTGCGCGGCAGCCGCAGTGCCAGAGAAATTCAGTGGCTCGTGTCGCGCGGCCAGGTAGTCGACCGCCTCCTTCAGAATGGTTGCAACTTTGCTCATTCCCCCATAGTCGATCTTATCGGCCGTGTCCGAGGGGCGGTGATAATCGTTGGCCGCGGAGGCAAACAGTTGCACGGCCGGAACGCCAGCTTCGACGAACGCCGTGTTGTCCGATGCATCGAACGCCTGCGTGACCGCTTGCGTCGGAATGCCGGTCGCTGCACTCGCCCCCATGAAGATGAACGGCAATTCGCGCGCCGACCCGGCGCCGAAGATGGTAATTTTGCCGTCTCCGAGACGCCCCACTGTGTCGAGGTTCAAGTCTGCGATATGGCCTGACAGCGCGAACGGCGCGCCCGGCGCCTGTGCCGCTCTGACATAATGACGCGAGCCCAGCAGGCCTGCCTCCTCTCCGGCAAATGCCGCAAAGATGACACTGCGCTCGGGCCTCGCATCCGCCATCAGCCGCGCCAGCTCCAACATCACGGCGACGCCGGAGGCGTTGTCGTCAGCGCCCGGGTATAATTGCCCCTTGGTGCCGGCGCGGACATCCGGCCAGCCAAAACCCAAGTGATCGTAGTGCGCCGATATCATCAATGCCTGACCGTTCAACGCAGGATTAGCGCCCGGCATCACTCCGATCACATTCTTGGCTTGCAGTTGCGCTCCGGTTTCGCCCGTCATGGTGAAGGGCTGGAAGTAGCGACCGTCGCCCTGCGTTCCGGGCGTCAGCGGCGTAAGACCGAGGCGCTCGAAGCGTTCCGCGATGTAGCTTGCTGCGGCATCAAGACCGCGGCTGCCGGCGCCCCGCCCCTCTCGCGCAGGCGCCGCCAGCCATTCGATATCGGCCTTCATACGCGCGACGTCGAACGGAGGCTTAACCTCGGCAAGGGCCTTCCTGGGCTCGAGTTTGATCGGCCGTGCTTGCGGCGTCAGGTTGCGGGCCAACGGCGTATCGCCGATCGGCCACTCGCCAGTGGCCTCATTGGTCGCCTCGTCGCCGGTAAAGATCAGCCAGGAGTACTTGCCGTAGTGGGGCAGTTTGCGCGCTAGCGCATCGGCTGCGGCCTCGCTCGATGCCGAAATATAAATGACCGCTGAATCCGGGTTTGACGGATGGCGCACGGCGACGACCAGACTCCGCCCTGCCCCCTCATAGGCGGCGTTAGCTGTGCGCAGCCCCGTGGCATCGAGCGAAGCGCCATAGCTCTTCACAGCTTGCGCGACCACCGGCGCGAACTTGTTGTGGGCGCCCAACACCCACACCGCCCGATCGGCCGGCAAGGCATCAAGTTCGCTATCAGTGACGGTCTCGACCCCATCCCGGCTCCATGCCTTGGCAAGACCCGCGTAGAGGGGTGCGCTTTGCGCGCTCATCACGATCAGCACCTTCTTGGCGCCGAACGCCTTGGACAGCGAGGGCGGGATTTCGAACGGACTCAGCCGGCGATAAACCTGAAACTGCGGATCGATCTCGACGCGTTGCACGGGCGCGCTCAGATCGAAGCTTGCGTCAGCGCGGGCTCTGTCGGAGGGCATCGAAATCGTTCTCGTCTCGACACCCTTGTCGGTCGAGATGACGACCGGCACGTCGAGCGCGAAGAGCCGCCCCGGCTGCACCTGAGACAGCGTGATGTCGACATGGGCGCCGCCGGCCGCCGCATGGTCGAGTCGGAGTTCCGGCGTTCCGACGTTCCTGATCCACTGATCGAAGAAGCTATTGAGATCGAGGCCCGACACCGCCTCAAAGCTCTTCTCG
Source organism: Xanthobacteraceae bacterium (assembly GCA_030037185.1). Next base: position 4,820 of record JASHRR010000690.1, read on the forward strand.
ATGTCGTCGTAGGACGCTTCACGAAACCGGTTGTCGCGATAGAACTCCTGCAACGCGCTGATGAACTGCGCATCGCCGACCTTCTCGCGCAGCATGTTCCACATCATGGCAGTCTTGCCGTAGCCAATGGCTTCCGTCACGGCGTCATGACGGCTCGTGAAATGCGACGGCGGGAAGTCGTTCTCGGGCGTAACGTAATCGGTGACCCTCTGCAGGATGGCGCGGCGGTGGTCGGCGCCTTGGCCGCGCTGTTCAGCCATGAGATGGTCGGCGAGATAAGCGGTCAGACCTTCGCACCAGTTGCCGCCGGCAGGATCGACAAATACGCCGTTGCCCCACCAGTTGTGCAACAGCTCATGCGGATAAGAAGAGTGCAGGATGAACGGAAACCGGATGACCTGCTCGCCCAGCAGCGTAAAGGAGGGCATGCCGTAGCCGGTCTCCCAGAAGTTCTCAACCAGAGCGAACTTGGAATACGGATAAGGGCCCAACAGCCGACTATACATCTCAAGGTATTGCGCCGTCGCATCAAGGTAGCGATCAGCCAGCGCCTGATCGGGCTTGCGCAGGAACGCAAACGCCTTCACGCGACCCGCGTCGCGCGAATATTCAGTAAATGGCGCGGCAATCAGGTGCACTTCCTCGGTCGGCGTCGTGACCGACCAGCGTTCTGGCACCCCCGGTGACGTGCGTTCGCCTTGGCTGACTGATTTCCAACCCGCCGGCAGTTCGACCGCGAGCATATATGTCACCAGGGCATCTCCGACCTGCGGCACCCAGTGGCTCGAGCCTGCAAGATAGACGCCCCTTTCCTCGATCAAGCCCGGCGATTCGCTGAACGCGCGCGCGTATTCGCTGCCGGAATCCTGGACCCGATAGTCAATGATGCCCTCGTAGTCGATTTCGCCCGTCAATTCCTGTCCCGGCGTTGCGCCTTCGACGCGGTAGACGTTGACGGGGACAGCGGGCGTATGATCGCCATCGTGACGGTCAGTGTCTGCCCCCTGCGCATGCGACCCGGTCGGGACCAGCTTTAGCCCGGACACCGCTTGCACGCGAAGATCAGCATTCAACGAAATGGTAAGAGGTGCGCTCACCAATGCGCCGGGAATATGGATGCGGTCGTGCACCTTGAGGCGATGACCGGCCGGATCCAAGGTGACCTCGAGGCGATGGTTGACGGTTGGGTCGCGTTCGGCCGGTGCGGCGGCAACGGTGACGGCGCAAAAGGCGGTAAAAAGGGGAATCAGCATCGTTCGCGCGACGACGGATCGCATGGGGTGACCTCTATTCATGAGTTGGCATGCCTCACTTTGCCGGGTGTGGCCGGGCTGGTCGTGGCCCGCCCGATTCCGCCCTCGTTGGAGGGGCTCGGCACATCGCTCCGGGAGCACCTGTTGAGTTGCAGCGGCGACCCTTGTGGTCGCCCTCTGAAATCGCCGGATTGACGCGCAGCCCCATGGAGATTGGCTGAAGCGAGCGGCTAGCGCTTCGGGCCGATCTCCAGCGAGGAGATATCCATCACGTAGGTGTAAAGCCCCGACATGAAGCCCGGCCCTTCGGAACGGGCAAACAGCATCTTGGTGCCGTCAGGCGAGATCGACGGGAAGCCATCGAAACTGTCGTTGAACGTCAGCCGCACCGGCTCGCCGCCCTCCAGGTCGCCGAGGAAGATCTCCCAGTTCGACGGATTGTCGAGGAGCGGACGTACAAACACATAGTGCCGTCCATCGGGCGCCGGATAAGGCGCCCAGTTCATCCAGTCGTCGTGGGTGCGTTGGATGCGTTCGCCGGTCTCCACATTGATCGTGAAGATCGTCATCGGGGTTGGACGTCGCGTGCCATAGATGGCCCGGCTCCAGGCACGGGTCGTGATCGTCTTTGAATCCGGCAAAAAGAACGGCGCCCCCTCCTGCCAATCCGGCGTATCGGTGAGCTTCCTCTCGTCGCTGCCGTCGACATTCATCATGTAGAGGTCAAGCGCGCCGTCGATCTGGCGAGTGAAGACGATCTTCTTGCCATCGGGCGAAATCGACACCTCGGCATCATAGTAAACGTTGTCGGTCAGGCGCTTGCGATTTCCCCCGTCGAGATCCGCAGTGTAGAGTTCGGTGCCCTGCGGGTAGTTGCGCTCGTCCGACACGTTGCCAAGCGGAAAATCCATGTGGTCGCGCGTCGATGTGAACATCACGCGCTTGCCGTCCGGAAAGAAGTACGAACAGAGGTCCTGTCCGCGGTCATTGACCCGCCATTTGGTCTTGCCGTCGTCGGAAAAGATCCACGTCAGCGCTCCGGTGCTGCGTCCGGGCGCATGCGCTCCGTCGGGGTCCTGCGTCTGCGCAATCACGTGGTAGTTGTCAGGCGCGTAATAGGCCTCGGCCGATGACGGCACGTTTGGAATGCGCCAAGTCGGCAACTCGCGCGGCGAGGCTTTGGTGGGCTTGACGACGGAGTAGTCAGTGTGCCCGCCCAGCACCCGCAATTCTCGCGGGCTCGCGTCAGGTCGCTGCGTCGGCAGGTCTGGTGCGCCTGCCTGCGCCAGCCCCCAGCGCGGAGCAAACGTCGCAGCCGCGCAGCAAACAGACAAGAAGGCTATCGACATCGCGGATCGTGATCTGGCCATGGCTCGTGTCCGTTGTTTCAAACCTTGAGAATGGTTCCCCCCAGCCAGGATCGGAACTTCAGCTTGGTCGCAAATGACCACGCTTTGCAGCCCCTCTCCCTGCCCCCCTACGCGGGCACGGTGGCGATCATCGCCGCGCCGATCGTGCAAGCGGCTCCACGGCAATCATAGCACGGGTCGCGGTGGCGGGAACATCCAGCAGACGTTCGCCTTCCGCTTATGCCGGTTTCCTCTTGCTGGCCTATTGCGCTTGTCGCGACTGCTGTGGCCGGGGCGGGCGGCGTCTTTGCCGGGCGCGATCGGGGCCGTGCATCGGCAGCAATATGCCATCGAATGCGCCGTGGCGGGAGACCGCTTGCCGTTTCGCGCTTGACTCGGGAGGCGCCGTTACGTAATCCCCGCCGCGGGACACCCCTCCCCACCGGGGGGCGCCTATCTGGAAGGATAGACACATGACGAACGTGATGCCGAGCGTGCGGCCGAAGGTGCCGCATTTTTCATCCGGTCCCTGTGCCAAGCGCCCGGGCTGGAGCCTTCAAGCCCTCACAGATGCGGCTCTCGGGCGCTCACACCGCGCCAAGATCGCTAGAGCGAAGCTCAAGCGCGCCATCGATCTCACCCGCGAGGTGCTGGAGGTTCCGGCCGATTACCGGATCGGCATCGTACCGGCTTCCGACACCGGCGCAGTCGAAATGGCCCTGTGGTCTGTGCTCGGCGCGCGGCCCGTCACTCTGCTGGCCTGGGAATCGTTCGGCGAGGGCTGGGTGACGGACGTCCAAAAGGAACTCAAGCTCAAAAACTGCACGCTGCTCAAGGCCGCTTACGGCGAATTGCCCGATCTTAAAAACGTCGATTGGTCGACCGACGTCGTGTTCACCTGGAACGGAACCACGTCGGGCGTTCGCGTCCCCAATGGCGAATGGATTGCGGCCGACCGTCAGGGCCTTGCGATCTGCGATGCGACATCGGCCGCGTTCGCGCAGCCGCTCGATTGGCCGAAGCTCGATGTCGCAACTTTCTCGTGGCAAAAAGTACTGGGCGGCGAGGCAGCGCACGGCATGCTAATACTTTCGCCGCGCACCGTGGCGCGGCTTGAGAGCTACAAGCCTCCATGGCCGCTACCGAAAATCTTCCGCCTCACCAAGGGCGGCAAACTCAACGAAGGCATCTTTGAGGGCGAGACGATCAACACGCCTTCGATGCTGTGCGTCGAGGATTATCTTGATGCTCTGCGGTGGGCGAAATCGGTCGGCGGATTGAAGGCTCTGATCGCCCGCGCCGACGCCAACGCAAAAGCGGTCGCCGCCTGGGTGGCGCGCACGCCGTGGGTGGATTTTCTCGCCCGCAATCCGGCAATCCGCTCCAACACTTCAGTTTGCCTCAAGGTCGTCGATCCGGTGGTAATGGCGCTCTCGGCGGACGCGCAGTCGGCATTCGCCAAGGCCCTCGCAGGCGCCGTCGAAAAGGAAGGCGCCGGTTACGACATCGCGCATTACCGCGATGCGCCGCCCGGACTGCGGATCTGGTGCGGTGCGAGCGTCGAAACATCGGATGTCGAGATATTGACGCAGTGGCTCGACTGGGCCTTCGGCAAAACCCGGGATGCACTGCCCAAGGCGGCGTGATTTGGCGCGCTTTGAGCGCGGGCGGGACGCTCGCGTCTCCTTAAGCAAAAAGCGGGCGGGATGCTCGCCTCCAGCAAATTCGACAAAGGCAACGACCATGGCTCCTCGCGTTCTCATCTCAGACGCCCTCTCACCGGCGGCCGTTCAGATCTTTAAGGATCGCGGCATTGACGTCGATTTCCAGCCCGGCCTGGGCAAGGACAAGCTCGCCGCTATCGTCGCCAAATTCGACGGTCTCGCGGTGCGTTCCGCCACCAAGGTGACGGCGAAAATTCTCGAACGCGCCGACCAGCTCAAGGTGATCGGCCGCGCAGGCATCGGGGTCGATAATATCGACATACCGGCCGCGACCGCCAAGGGCATCATCGTCATGAATACGCCGTTCGGCAATTCGATTACCACCGCCGAACACGCCATTACGTTGATGCTGTCGCTCGCCCGGCAGATACCTCAGGCGGACGCTTCGACGCAGGCTGGCAAATGGGAAAAGAACAAGTTCATGGGCGTCGAGATCACCGGCAAGACGCTCGGCGTGATCGGCTGCGGCAACGTCGGTTCGATCGTGGCGGACCGTGCGATCGGGCTGAAGATGAAGGTGATCGCCTATGACCCGTTCCTGTCTCACGAGCGGGCGATCGCGCTCGGCGTCGAAAAAATCGAACTGGCCGATCTGATCCGGCGCGCCGATTTCATCACCCTGCACACACCCCTGACCGACAAGACCCGGAACATCCTTGGCGCCGAGGCGCTCGCGGCGACCCGCAAGGGCGTGCGCATCATAAATTGCGCCCGCGGCGGCCTTGTGGATGAAAAGGCCCTTCGGGCGGCACTCGATTCAGGCCACGTGGCGGGAGCGGCCTTCGACGTATTCAGTGAGGAGCCGGCGACCGCCAATACGCTGTTCGGCCATCCCAACGTGGTGTGTACGCCCCACCTCGGTGCCGCCACCACGGAAGCCCAGGAAAACGTTGCCCTGCAGATCGCAGAACAAATGTCCGACTATCTGCTGCGCGGCGCCATTGCGAACGCGGTCAACTTCCCCTCCATCACGGCCGAGGAAGCGCCGCGGCTGCGACCCTTCATCGCACTGGCCGAAAAGCTCGGTTCGTTTGCCGGACAACTCACCGAGACCGGCATCTCCAAGGTGCAGATCGCCTGTGAGGGCGAGGTCGCCGAGATGAACACGCGGGCGATCACCTGCGCGGCGATCGCAGGCCTGCTGCGTCCCATGCTGGAGGGCGTCAACTTCGTGTCGGCGCCGGCCATCGCGAAGGAGCGCGGCATCGCCGTCGAGGAGACGAAGCGGGAAGGCGAATGCGACTACGAGAGCCTGGTTACCGTGACGGTGACAACCGAGCGGATGACTCGCGGCGTCTCCGGCACAGTGTTCGCAGATGGACGGCCGCGCATCGTCAACGTCAAGGGGATTCGCATGGACGCGGAGTTCGGCGCCTCCATGCTCTACATCACCAATCTCGACAAGCCGGGCTTCATCGGCCGCTTCTCCTCGCTGCTCGGCGAGGCCGGCATCAATATTGCGACGTTTCATCTCGGCCGCGAGGCGCCGGGCGGCAATGCGGTCGCGCTGATCGAAGTCGACGGCGCGGTCCCGCCCGACGTGCTGGCCAAGTTGCAGGCGCTGCCGCTGGTGCGGCAGGCGAAGCGGTTGCGGTTTTGAAGCAAGGTGAAATTTCCTTTACCTCCCGGATGCCGCGGGGCTTGCCTTGCGGGAGATGATCACCTGCTTGCGCCGCCGCGCGACGTCAAGCTCGGGGGTCCTGGCCTGGAGAAGCCCACAAGCAGGTGGCAGCGCTAGCGGCTAGCTGCCTGTGGCTGCGGCGTTTTCGCGCGAAGCGCGCCTGCGTTTTCCTCTCCCCCTCACGGTCCGCCTCGGGCCGGGAGGGGTGAGGGCCGGAAGGCCCGTGAGGGGCGGCACTGCTTTTAACGGAATGCGCCGTAAATCCCGCGAATTTATTCGTCCGGATATAAGGCGCTCGGCGCGAAGCGCCGATTTGCCTTTGCTTCAACTTTCCAAACCTGTTAGCCATGCCTTCAACGGCTTCGAATGCACGCTGTCGAATGCGCACGGTGGTCTCTGCTTCGAAGTTTGTGTCCGTCTCTCCCGTGGGGCTGCGAAGGCTTGCAGAAGGAGCCCTCGGTTGGCTGCTGGGAAGCACCCGGCTTCAGCCGCGGGGAGCGGTCACCCGGCGTGAATCAAAACGGTGCACCATGGCGAATGTGGTGGTCGTCGGCTCCCAATGGGGGGACGAAGGCAAGGGCAAGGTTGTCGATTGGCTCTCCGAGCAGGCCGACATCGTCGTGCGTTTCCAGGGCGGCCATAATGCTGGCCATACGCTCGTCATCGATGGCGTCGTCTATAAGCTCTCGCTCCTGCCATCCGGCGTCGTGCGTCCCGGCAAACTGTCCGTCATCGCAAACGGAGTGGTGCTCGATCCTGCAGCACTGATCGAAGAGATAACAAGGCTCAAGGGCCAGGGCGTGGAAGTCACTCCTGACTCGTTGCGTATCGCCGAGAATGTGACGTTGATATTGCCTCTGCACCAGGAACTGGACGCGTTTCGCGAGTCCTCCAATTCGCGCACGCAAATCGGCACGACGCGACGCGGTATCGGGCCGGCCTACGAGGATAAGGTCGGGCGGCGGGCGATCCGCCTCATGGACCTCGCCGATCTGTCGGCCCTCGGCGGCAAGATTGATCGGCTGCTAGCCCATCACAACACCTTGCGCCGGGGGATGAATCTCCCCGAGCTTGAGCCCAAGGCGATTTACGAAGTGCTTGCCGCGGTCGCGCCCCGGGTCCTGCCCTACATGGATTCGGTGTGGTCGCTGCTTGACCGCAAACGGCGCGACGGAAAACGCATCCTGTTTGAGGGCGCTCAGGGGGCTTTATTAGATGTCGATCACGGCACTTATCCTTACGTGACGTCATCGAATACGGTGGCGTCCCAGGCGGCGACCGGATCGGGCCTGGGTCCGTCCGCGGTGGGTTACGTGCTTGGAATCTGCAAAGCCTATACGACCCGCGTCGGCGCCGGTCCGTTCCCAACTGAACAGGCCAACGAGATCGGCCGGGTGATGGGTGAGCGCGGTCGCGAATTTGGTGTCGTCACCGGACGCCCGCGCCGATGCGGCTGGTTCGATGCGGTGCTGGTGCGGCAAACTGTCCGGACCTGTGGGATTGACGGGTTGGCATTGACTAAGCTTGATATCCTGGATGGGTTTTCGGAAATAAAGGTTTGTGTCGGTTATCAATTTGATGGTCGTACGGTTGATTACCTACCTGCCAGCGAACACGCTCAGGCGCGCGTCGAGCCGATCTATGAAACGATCGCCGGCTGGCAAGAGCGGACGGCTGGCGCTAGATCCTTTGCGGAATTGCCGGCACCTGCAATAAAATATGTGCGGCGGATCGAGGAACTGGTTGGTTGCCCTCTGGCGCTACTGTCGACAAGTCCGGAACGGGAGGACACAATTCTCATGCGCAACCCATTCGAGATGTAATAGGATGTGCGCTGCGGGCGGGGGCGGCGTGGAGAACCGATGGCCGATTATTATCCCTTGATCGCCAAGGCCGTTTCCGGGCTCGACAAGAGCACCGGTGAGACGCGCCGGGCGTTATACGATCGGGCGCGCACCGCCCTGCTTGCGCAGCTACGCGGCGTTGAGCCGGCATTGAGCGAGCCGGACATAACCCGCGAGCGGCTGGCCCTCGAGGAGGCTATCCGCAGGGTCGAGGCGGAGGCCGTGCGTCGCTCGCGTGGCGAGCCGCTTCCGACGCGCTCGGAGTCCCGCCGTGAGCAGGACCCGCCTACCGAGGACCCTACCGATCAGCCGCAAGAGCTGCCGAATCCGTTGCCGCGATACGATCTACGAGCGTCCCGTTCAACCATTGCGGCGTCTACGGACGATGACGGCGAGCGGTCCGACGTTGAGGAAACGCGCCAAGCCCTGCCGCTCTCCGCCGCTGCAGCAAGGCCCTCTCTCGAGGCGCGCCAGATGGAGGAAACGCGGGTTCGCGCGCCACGTGTACCAAGCTCGAGCGCAGAGGCACCGCGCGCGGAAGGGACGCAATGGACCCGCAGCGCACCTTTGCTGTCCGAAAAAGGGCTCAACAGCTATCGAGACGGAATCGGCGAGGCCGAGGCACTGGAGAGCACGACGGCGCCCCCTTCCTACCCTGTCCCGCATGCTGGGGAGGGCAGAGAGGCAGTCGCCCGCTCTTACCAGACGACGAGGAGCGAAGACCTCGAGCGCTTCGAACCGCGTTCCAGCAGCCGCGCGGAGGCGCGCGGCGAGCCGGGTTCGGAGCAACTGATGCCGCGCCGGTCGTCGCGCGAGATCCTCCGGCCGCCGACCTCGATCAAGCGGCAGGACGACGCGCACTCTCGCGTCCAATCTTTTCCTCGTGTGATCAGGGCAGAGCACGCTCAGGAACACCTGCCGGAGCATCCGCTCGCCTCGGGCCCGCGCACGACCACCAGAGTGGTCGGTGTGATCGTCCTGGCGCTCCTGCTGCTGGCGATTGGGGGCGCCGCCTACTGGTGGAGCGACGACATCCTTACAGTCATTCGCGGTCCGTCTAGTCCTGCACAAACCGAGGACCAGGCCGCGCCGACGGAGGGTGGTACGAAAGGTAAAATTGCCGAGCGCGCGCCGTCGACACCCAACCCCAGCGAAGGCGCCCTGCTAGCGCAAAAAGTTGTGCTCTACGAGGAGGATCAAACCAACCCTAATGGAACCCAGTTCGTTGGCTCCGCAGTGTGGCGCACCGAGCGGGTGGCTCCTGGCCCTGGCCAGCAACCAGACGTCGTTGTGCGGGCCGAAATCGAAATTCCGGATCAGAAGGTCCAGGTGCGCATGTCGCTCCGGCGCAATGACGACACGCAACTTCCCGCGAGCCATACAGTCGAGATCGTATTTACGTTGCCGCCG
>JASHRR010000691.1 GCA_030037185.1 Xanthobacteraceae bacterium
GCGAAGGGCGATGGCGGTCCTGCTGTTGATAACCAGTTCGAACCTTGTCGGAAGCATGATCGGCAACTCCGCCGACTTTGCGTCCTTGAGAATTCGCCCCGCGTAAATGCCGGCCGCCCGATACATATCATTGCGAACCAGTCCGTAGCTCATCAAGCCGCCGGCCACCACCGCCCCACGTGTGGGATACACGGTCGGCACCCTGCTCTGGGCGGCGAGCGCAATGATCTGGTCCTGCCGGGAGGCCAGGAAAGGGTCGGGACTGATCATGAGCGCGCGAACACGCTGCAGGGCCATCTGAGTGAACGCGGTCTCGACCTCCTGCTCGGTGCCGGCATCGAAAACAGCTAGCTCTCGCCCTCTCATCCGGGCTGCCGCCGTGACGTTTTCCACGTTGGTTTCGAAGGCGCTCGGCAAGCGCGAATTGTCGAGATAGCCGACCAAAGATGCGCCGGGCCTAAGTTCGAGCAGCGTTGCAAGACGCGCCGACGCCGGCTCAGCCGAGGCAAAGCCCGCGCCCGCAAGGCCGGCTTGTGGCCTCGCCACGCCGACTTCGACGGCATCGGACGCCGTCGCAAAAACAATCGGGATTGACAAGGCCCGGTCCGCCAGTGCCGGCGCCCAAGCGCCGATCACAACGATCACCGCTGCGTGGCTGCGAACCAGATCAGCCGCGAGATCGGGCAAGCGCTCGTAGTCTCCGCCGGCGGCGCGGTATTCGATAGCGAAGTCTTGCCCTTCGACAAGGCCGGTCTCCTGGAGACCTTGTCGAATCGACGTAGCCGCACCGGCATATGGCCCTTCAAATGAGACACCGTTGAGCAGGCCGACCACCGGCACCTGCGGTCGCTGGGCTCGCGCCGCCAGCGGCCACGCCGCGGCGCCCGTCAGTGCAGCGATGAACTCGCGTCGTCGCATTGTCGGCCCCTTCCAATTGGTGCAGCCAGCTTATCGCGTCAGCGTCGCAACGGAACGTCAGATGGAATATCGCGCCGCATTCCAAGGGGGCGCTGTGGCGCAATCGGCGCAGTGAATTGCCGAGCCGAGCACTCTTTCCGCTGCCGCGGACAAGCGGCGATCGGCTGCGGCAGGCCAACGGTCGCGCCAACATGGAGCTCGGGCACCTCAAATGCGAGAATGCCCGAGTGCCTCCTGTTCGGCTGTTCGTCAGCGAAGCGAGAGCGATACCGTAGATTGATGCCGGTCAGGCAAGCGCCGCCTTGTAAAGGGCGACGAGCTTGCCCCACGCGCGCTCTGCATCCGACATGTTGTATATCGGTTTTCCGTTTTGCAACGGCATATCCGGAACGCACCAGCCATGCAGGCTCGTGTAAACCTCGATTTCGGCCGGCACGTGCGCGGCTGCGAATGCCTCCTTCAATTTGTCTTTCGCATCGGGCTGGCGCATGTCATCGTTGCCGGCGATGCCGAAATACATGCGCGCCTTGATCTTGGACGCGAGAAGATGCGGGCTGTTGGGACCGTCTGTCACCAGGCCGCCGCCGTGGAAGGACCCGCCGGCCCCGACCCTATCCGGCACCGCCGCGGCAGTTCTGACGACGAGCGGACCGCCCATGCAATAACCCTGCGTTCCGATCTTCTTGGCTTTGTCAACTTCCTTCTGGGCATCGAGAAAAGCCACGTAAGCAATGGCGTCCCTCTCCACCGCGCCCGGGCCATTCAGCGGCCCGGTCAGCGGCCCCAGCTTAGCCCGGTCTGCCTCGCTGCCGAAATCGAAGGTGGAAGCGTTTTCGAACATCGGTGCCTTGCCGGTCCGGTAGAACGGGTTCGGAACGAGCACTGAATAGCCCTCGGCCGCAATCCTTCTCGCGAATTGGCGCATCGAGGGGCGCAACCCGAAGACATCTGTCCAGATCACCACGCCGGGATGGGTTCCGGTCGTCGGGTGAACGAATGCTGCGTCGCAATTCCCGTCCGGCGTTTTGACCATTACGTCGGTTTCAGTGAGCGGGCGCTCTGCTGCTTCGGCGGCCGAAGCCCCTGCCACGGCGGCAAATCCCGCGGCTATCGATACGGCACCGAATTCACGACGGGATATGGCCGGTTCTTGACCTGCCTCGTTTGGCTTCACGTCTTCGCTCATGTTCGCCTCCACGTCCCAGCCGTCTTGCGAGTTCGAGACTGCCGGTTCGCGGACATCATATCACGGCCGCATGGCACTTGTCCGCGACGAAAGCACCACCACCCTGGCGCCGACGGCCGCGCGCTGATAGAGGTCCATCACGTCCTGATTGATCATGCGGATGCATCCGGACGAGACGCTTTTGCCTATCGTCCACGGCTCGACGGTGCCATGGATGCGATAGAGCGTATCCTTGTTGCCCTGCCACAGATAGAGCGCACGGGCTCCGAGCGGGTTGCCCGGACCGCCATGCATGCCGACGCCGCTCTGCAGCTCGCTCATCACCTTCTTGAGCTCCGGCTGGCGCTCGATCATCTCCTTGGGGCGATACCAGTCGGGCCATTCCTGCTTGTTGTGGAT
>JASHRR010000692.1 GCA_030037185.1 Xanthobacteraceae bacterium
CGTAGCGTTGGCCGACAACTACGATCGCGGGTAGTAGAATTTCCATGGTGCTGTCTATGGGCTAGCCATGCCGCCGGCCAGTCGGCTCATGTTGTAGTTGAGGCGATTCGTTGAAAAACTCGGCTGGCTCTTGCGAGCCATGTTAACGAGTGATTTGGATGCTTTGCACATTTTTAGATCACTGATGGAATTGGCAACTCGGTCTCCGCTTGGGATTGCCGTCGATCGGCGGTTTTGGCCGCGATGACCTGTTCAACGATCCGGCGAATTGCATCCGTTCGCTGACAGATGTCCGGCTGCTTGCTGCGCCAATCGTTGTCTGAAGAAATTCCGTTGAGACCCTGCTGATCCCTGTGTGCGTCCCGAGAGCCTCCGGCGGATAGGACATCTGCTCCGAGAAAGATGCGGCTCCGTCGGCCGTCAGTTGCATTCGACCCGATCCCTCCCTATAGCTGCCGCGGAGGCGAGCCCTGGGATTGATCTGGAGGTACGATGAAGCATGCTAGTGTCGCGTTGGTTATTGCGGCCGTGGGAGTGCTGACGCCAGCATTTGCCGATGACTACGAGGACCTGGATAAGCTCGTAGCTACCCTGCCGAAGGACGCCGCTGCAGTGGTGAACCGGCGTTTGGCGTGCGATCACTGGGCGGGCGAGGAGCCCTATGACAGGGCGCGGGCCCGCGAAATCGCGCGTGCAACAAGAGTAAACAAATGTGGTTCTCTTGAGAGGGACGAGGCTGCGACGCTGAGGCGCTATGCTAACGACCCAAAGGTCGTCAAAGCTGTTAAGGACGCTAAAGCTCTTGGCGACGGGGAGCAGTAGCGTGGCCGGCACGGGTCCGGGCCGCCATTTTGTTGCAGAATGCCTTCAGACCTGGAGCTAAGCGAGGCATTCCTGAGATACGCCGTTCTGCGTCCATCGCTTTTTTGGCAGCTGCGCCGGCAAGCCCCGCGATGGCCCAGCTCGAAGGCGAACCGGTGCGGATGGAGAAAGCTCCGTTTCATATCGGACGACCATAGGTGCGCGACCTGCCCCGGCATTCATGCCGGGGGTTAGAGCGCATCCGGCGAGCCGGATTTGGTTGACGTTGCTTTGGAATCGCGCAGCATCAAAAACACCACGCGCCGCGAATTCATCGGATTCGAGTTGAAGTGACGCGCTGTCATCCGCGAGCCAAAAAACGCGCCAGGGAAGGGTGAGCCAATCGGTGAATGCGCAAACGCTTTTCCAGATGGTTTCCGGTGCTATCGCGACGCGTTCCGCATCGCTCAGCGGGAATGACAAGGCGGAAGAATAACGATAGGCTGGTACAGCTGAGCGACGGAGAGGGACGTTCACTCCGGCCGCCAATTCAAGGCATCCTTCGAAGAGTGCCAGGGCCGGGGTCAAGACTTTCACTCGACGTATAGTCAATGAGGCGGCCGGACTCACGAACAGCGGCGCCACAAGGAGGAGGAATTCCATGAAACTTGCTCCGACACTCGCACTCGCCGCCGCCGCTGCATTCGCGGTGATGGGCACGGCTGCAGTCGCGCAGCAGGCACCGAAGTTCGAGATTGATGCGAGCTGGCCCAAGCCGCTGCCGAACAATTGGATCTTCGGCCAGATCGGCGGCATCTTTGTGGACAAGGACGACAATGTCTGGATCAGCCAGCGCCCGCGCACGGTGAATAATCGCGACAAGCGCGCCGAGCGTGGTGATAAGTCGATCTGCTGCTACACCGCGCCCTCGGTCGTCGAGTTCAACCAGGCAGGCGACGTGGTCAAGGCGTGGGGCGGACCGAAAACCGCCGAGGGCTATGATTGGCCGCAAAACGAGCACGGCATGTTTGTTGACTACAAGGGCAATGTCTGGCTTGGCGGCAACGGCGAGAACGACGGCATGGTCTTGAAGTTCACCAACGACGGCAAATTCCTCATGTCGATCGGCAGGTCTGCCAAGCAGACCAACAGTCTGGATCAAGCGCGTGTCGGCCGCGCCGCCGACATGGTGGTCGATCAGGCGACAAACGAACTTTATGTGGCCGATGGTTACTTCAATCACCGCGTCGTCGTGTTCGACGCCGACACCGGCGCGTTCAAGCGCACCTGGGGTGCTTACGGCAAGCCGCCGACAGACGAAAAGATCACCTATGATCCGAAGGTTCTGCCTGCGCAGTTCAACAATCCGGTGCACGGCATCAGGATCACCGCCGACGGGCAGGTGGTGGTTTCCGACCGTGGCAACAACCGCATTCAGGTGTTCCAGAAGGACGGTACCTTTGTGCGCGAAATCCCGGTCTTGCGCGACTCGACGGCGCCTGGCGTGACCGGCTCGACCGTGTTCTGGCCGGACAAAGGGCAGACCTATTGGTTTACCTCAGACGATCCCAATGGTCAGATCCATGTGATCCGCCGCAGCGACGGGCAGATGGTCGGCAGCTTCGGGCGCGTGGGGCGTGGTCCGGGTGAATTCGAAAACCTCCACAACATCGCCATCGACAGCAAGGGCAACATCTACACCGCCGAGGTGCAGGGCCAGCGCGTGCAGCGCTTCCTCTACAAGGGCGGCCTGCCTGCGGTTGGCCAATAAACAGTGCTGTCGCATGAGGAAAGGCGCCGGTCACCCCGGCGCCCTTTTGTTGGTGTTGACGGCGGGGGCCGCGGAAGAACCTCCACTGCCAATTCAGACATTCTGGCGCGGCTATGTAAAATCCCGCAGGCAGCACAAGAATATCGTGCACGGCGGCCTGGCCATCAGTGCGTTGAAATCCGCATGCATGGAGCGGCGTCAATGACAATCGGTACGTTCAAGCACGCTGCCGTGACGTTGACGAGCGCAAGCCTGCTGTTGTGCCACGCCACTGTGGCGCAGGCGCAAGGGCAGCCTGCGGGCCCGGCACCACCGATACGCTCCGAAGTGGGCTTCGGCCTGTTCCAGCAACGCTGCCTCGGCTGTCACGGCAACGCGGCCTTCGAGCGGGCGCCGCCACCTCCGGTGCTGCGCGAGATGTCACCTGAAAGGATACTCGAAGCATTGACCACGGGGGTCATGTCGAGTGTCGGCGCGACCCTGTCGCAGACCGAGCGGCGACTCGTTGCCGAGTCAGTTTCGGGCCGACTCCTCGGCACGTCGGAATCCGGGCGGGCGGCTGCGATGCCCAACCAGTGTCATTCCAATCCGCCGATGGCCGATCCGGCCGGCGGTCCGGCGTGGAATGGATGGGGCGCCGATCCCACCAATGCGCGGTTTCAGCCGGCCCGGGTCGCAGGTCTCGACGCCGCATCAGTGCAACGGCTGAAGCTGAAATGGGCGTTCGGCTTTCCGGGCGGCACGTCCGCCTTTGGGCAGCCCAGCATCGTATCGGGGCGCGTTTTCGTCGGCACCGATACGGGATTTGTATATGCGCTCGATGCGCAGACAGGCTGCGTATTCTGGTCGTTCGAGACCAAGGCCGGCGTGCGCAACGCGATGACGATCGGCCCGGCACGCGGCGCCTCGCAGGCGCGCTACGCCGTCTATTTCGGTGACTTGAAGGCCAATGTCTATGCGCTCGATGCGCAAACGGGCGCGCCGTTGTGGACGAGCCACGTCGAGGAGCACTACACGGGACGCGTCACCGCAGCCCCGGCCCTGTACGAGGGGCGCCTCTACGTGCCGATCTCGTCCTGGGAGGAGTTTTCCGCCCGCTCGCTCGACTACCCCTGCTGCACGGCGGTTGGCAATGTCGTGGCGCTCGATGCCGCGACCGGCACGCAAATCTGGAAGACCTACGTGGTTCCGGTGCGGCCAAAACCGACCGTGAAAAATTCAAAGGGTGTGCAGCAGTGGGCCCCGGCCGGCGGCTCGGTGTGGAATACCCCGACCGTCGATCCGCTGCGCCGCGCGATCTACTTCGGCACCGGCGATGCGACAACCGATCCGGCGGCAGAGACCTCTGACGCCGTCATGGCGCTCGACATGGATAGCGGCAAGGTCCTGTGGTCCTATCAGGTGCATGAAAACGACACGTTTCTGGTCGGCTGCGTCGGCGAGAACCGCACCGAGAACTGCCCGAAGGTGCAGGGGCCCGACTGGGACATCCCGTCTTCGCCGATACTGCATGTGCGGCCGAACGGCCGCCGGCAGATCATCGTGGGGACCAAGCCCGGCGATATCCTGGCACTCGACCCCGACCGCAATGGCGCGCTGCTCTGGCGGATGAACGTGCATGGTCCGGTGATCGGAAATGGCCCGCTGCCGGCCGGCACGTCGCGCAGCGGGGTGCAATGGGGCGGCGCCGCCGATGATGAGAACGGCTATTTCGGGCTGACCGGTGGCGGTATGGCTGCGGTGCGGCTCGATAGCGGCGAGCTGTTCTGGTACACACCGCTCAGTTCGAAAAAGGAGCAAGTTATCAATCACGGCGCTGCCGCGACTGTCATCCCGGGCGTCGTTTTCGTCGGCGGCTCGGACGGCAAGCTGTTTGCGGTTGCGACCGCGGACGCAAGCGAGCTATGGCGGTTCGACACCGCCCGCCGGTTCGACACGGTCAACAAGGTTCAAGCCAAAGGCGGGTCGATCATGGCGCCGGGCCCGACGGTCGCCGCCGGCATGCTGTTCATCGGCTCGGGCTACTCGACCGTTGCGGGGCAGCCCGGCAACGTCCTGCTTGCCTTCGCGGCCGAATGAAAACTGACTTTGCTGACCGGCTCGCGCAGCAAAAAATGACAAGATTTCGACAGTAATCCCGAACAACGTGAGTTATTGCGATGTCCGACCGCCTCAGTGACAAGCTTCCAGATGCGTTGAAGAATATCCGGGCGCGACTGATGTTCGTGATGCGTCTGGAAGTGAAGCCTCCGCTCATCGTCGGCTCGCCTCCGGACAGCTATCGTCGTATTGGTGTCATTCCCGGAGGCTCGTTCGAAGGCGACCGTCTGTCAGGCAAAGTGCTTGACGGCGGCAGCGACTGGCAGACCATCCGTCCCGATGGCGCAGTCAACCTGAATGTCCGGCTGGTGCTGCGGACCAACGATGATGCGCTGGTGTTAATGACGTATCAGGGGGTGCGCTACGGCCCTCCTGAGGTCATCGCCCGCATCGATCGCGGCGAGGTCGTCGACCCGGAAAGCTATTATTTTCGGGTCAATCCCCTATTTCAGACGTCGGCTCCCCAGTATGACTGGATTAATCACGTCGTTGGAATCGGTATCGGTCACCGCCTGGCCGACGGCCCCATTTACAGCATATTCGAGTTGCTGTGAGGACCCTCAGCGCGCGGATGGCTTAGTCTTTTCCGCGCCGCACTGCTTGTCTCTTGATATTGGCGGCCGTCAGAACCGGCCGTTGGCGTTTTTCGGCGGCTCGTCCCCGCGCGGGAAGGTCTCCTGATAATCCCAGTGCTCGGCAACCTTGCCGTCCTGCACGCGGAAGATGTCGACGTTGGCGCGCTCCTTGCCCGGCGCCGGTGGCGGCATCTTGCGCAGCGTCCAGACGAAATCGCCTTCGGCCGCAGTGCGCACGAACTCGAGCGGCGGGATCGGCGGAGACCCCGGCGGGCGGGGGCGTTCGCTGATGCGCTTGATCAGGCCCGCCAATCCGGTCTCGAAGGCCGGATTGTGCTGGACGTAATCGGGCCGGCCGAGCGCCTGCAGAGTTGCGGTGTCGCCCTGGACAAGCGCGTTGTAGAACCGGATAACCAGCACCTTGTTGGCCTCGGTCTGGGCCGTCTGCGCATGGCCTGTGGCCGAAACCAGGCAAAGGCCCAGGACTCCCGCGATCACTGAATTATGCATTGGCGTCTCCCTCCGTCTCCCGTCGCGGCTCACGAGCCTTTGCGCTGTAGCTGAGTCCCCCGGATTGCTAAGATCAGGGACACGCCAGCGGCGTGATTGAATTATACACGTTCCGCACGAAGTTGATTTGCTGCGCATTTCGCGCCGGCTCGGCCAACGGCCTTCCTGCTCGGTCTCGCCCTCGTTTGCTCGATTTGCTGATGCGGCCGCCCACAAACAGGGCGACTGGGGGAACTCTATCGAGACGGCGGGCAGTACTCCAGCCACAGCCGAAGGCTGAGCGGACGTCACTCAAAATGCCTGAGATCCGGGCGCGCCTGCCCCTTGCGAACCGGCATCA
>JASHRR010000693.1 GCA_030037185.1 Xanthobacteraceae bacterium
CCGTTCCAGCAAGACCGCCTCCGATCCACGTGGCGCCAATACAACTGACAATATCAAACGCACCCGGTTCGATCGCGTAGGTGCTGGCATTGCCCTCAACGAAAGTAACCCTGTCAGAGCAGTTCAATTCCGCAGCTCGCGCGTGTGCGCCTTTTAGGAACACAGGACTGATGTCGACGCCGATCCCTCGGATACCATAGCGCTGGGACCACACGCACAGCATCTCGCCCTTGCCGCAGCAAAGATCGAGCTGGCATGTAGTCGAAGCAAGGGAGCAAATCTCGCCGAGCAACGTTAGCTGCTCATGGGTGAATGGGTTGAGAATTCGGTGCCGGGCTTCGGCGATCTCGTGAAATCGCAATGACATGGGAAACCTCTATGACAGCGGACTGATCACAGCCAAAGCAGATTGCCCTGGCCGTCCACAAAGTCATGCTGATAGGCCCCATCGAGGGACGATCAGCGCGTTGCCACAAATTCCCGCATGCAGACAAACTACCTCATACCGACGCCGCATTGCAAATCGAGTGGCCTTGCAGATGTTGCTCTGCATGAGTCCGCAATTGGCCCAGGGCTGCCGACTAGTGCGATGCACGAAGTCGTCCACTATCTGAGGGTACACCGGCCGTGCTCCGAACGTCCCCGCAACGGCGGCACATGACCCATTCCGAACGAGGCTTACATTTCACCTTCACATGATTCTCGCCCTCAGAGTGCGACCGGGAGAGAGCAGGACGGGGCCAACGCCTCGGATCAACGCACCTCGATCGCAGCGCCGTGCGCCACCTTGCGACGGTTGGCGATCTCGCTCGGCGTGGTGCCGAGCATGCGGCGGAACGTGCGCGAAAGATGTGCGGCATCGGAAAAGCCGGCGTGCACTGCTGCTTCGGTGACGCTTGCGCCGATCGACAGTTCACCGCACGCGCGCTGCACGCGCATCCACAGGATGTAGGGCCGCAACGCAATCCCGAGCGATTCCGTGAAGGCGTGCATGAGACGCGACTCCGAGAGACCCGCGACGCCGGCCAGTGTCGTCAGGGACAGGTCCTCGTCTGACCCGATTCGCTCGCGCAGATAGCGTAGCGCCCGGTTGACCCTGGGATGAATCTTTGGTAGCCGGCGCTCGCACAGCAGCTTCTCCCTGACCCACGCTTCGACGCGCGGCTTGCTCAGCGTGGGACCCGGGCCGATGGCGCGGCGCCACTGCGTCAGCTCGGGCGCCGGCACGGGTGCGATGGCGCGTTCGATCCGTGCCGACAGCGCGGCGCCCAGCGGACTTTCGGGCTCGATGAAGGCGATGAGCACGGTGGCATCGCGCGCATCCACTTCGTGCGCCGCATCGGGGCGTACCAGGGCGGCACCGCAGCGCAGCCAGTGCCGTCGCGCGCCGCCACGGATGCGCAGCGTGCCGTGCAGCGCCATGAGGAGGTGCACGCAGTGGTGACGATGGAGGGTCGACGTGTAGCCGGGGCCCCACACGATCATCGCGGCGGGCCAGGCGAGCGCCCCGGGCATGAGACTGATCAACAAGGCGTGCCTCCTCGTTTTCAGGTCCGATCACGGCTGCCGCCGTGCACGGAGCATCCTCTCGCGTCTCCTGCCGGCGGCGGGGCGTTGAAGTGCCACGGAACGTGCTGGGATACATCCGGCGAGCCTACGGCATGAGATGCAACTCGCAGCCAGTTCATTCAAGACGCCACGCCTGCCGGGTGGTAGGACGAGCACAACGATACAGTCTCACCGCGATGGGCTAGTACTCAGGCACGCTGGTACTCAGGCACATCGCCAAGTACGCGGGTTTCTCGTCGCTGGGAGTTCGGACATGATGGTCGATCTGACGCTGTCCGTGCTGCACTTCGTCCTGATCTTCGTACTGGTCGGCGTACTGGGGGCAGAGGAAGGGGCTGGTCCACGAAAGAATGGACGGGATGCAGGCCAATCGTGTCGCCGTGCTCGACCGAAGCTACGGAGCCGCCGCCGGCCTTCTGCTCGTGGTCGGCTTCCTGCGCGTGTTCTACGGCGCGAAAGGCGCGGCCTTCTACCTGCAGAATCCAGTGTTCTGGGCCATTATCGCGGCATTGGCGCTGATCGCGGCCCTGTCGATCCTGCCCACCGTCAAGTTCATTGCGTGGCAGCGTCGCGCACGCAAGGAGCCCGGCTTCGGGCCGATGGCAGCCGATGTGCGTAGCGTGCGGCGCCTGATCATGGCGCAGGCCGCCGTGCTTGCCGCCATTTCGCTGCTGGCGAGCGTGCTGGCACGCGGCTACGGCTTGTGAGCGGCATCGGCCGAGCAGGCATGAACGAAACCTGAGAGGCAGCCATGACGACCATTCGCGCCGTGTCCGGTCGCGAGCTCGACAAGATCCTTGCCCGGCAGCGCGCCGACTTCCTGCGTGACGGTCCGCCGTCCCTTAGCGAGCGACGGACCGATCTGAACAAGCTCCGGGCCGCCATTCTTGCCCGCCGCGCCGGGATCGAGCGCGCCCTTGATGCCGATTTCGGCCACCGTTCTCGCTATGAGACCGCGATGCTTGAGATGGTGAGCACGATCCAGGGCATCGACTACCTGCATCGCAACCTGCGCCGCTTCATGGCGCCGACGCGCCGCCACGTGGCGCTGACGTTCCGATTTGCCAGCGCGCGCATCGAATACCAGCCGCTCGGTGTGGTCGGCATCATCGCGCCGTGGAACTATCCGTTCGCGCTCGCCTGATGCCACTCGCCACCGCCATCGCCGCCGGCAACTGGGCCATGGTCAAGCCGTCCGAGGCCACGCCGGAAACGTTACGGCTCCTCGCGTCCATGCTGGCGGAAACCTTCCTCGACGAGCAGGTCGCCGTGGTCATCGGCGATGCGGTCGTCGGGGCCGCGTTCGCGGCGTTGCCGTTCGATCACCTGCTGTTCACTGGCAGCACCGCGATGGGGCGCGCGGTGATGCGGGCAGCGAGCGACAACTTGGTGCCGGTTACGCTGGAGCTCGGCGGAAAGTCGCCGGTCATCGTGGCGCCCGGTCATGCCGACGACCGAATCGCCAGAACCGTCGCCCTTGCCGAGCTCTCCAATGCCGGCCAGACCTGCACCGCGCCGGACTACGTGATGGTGCACGCGGACGATGTGAAGGCATTCGCCGCCGCCTGCGGTCGGGCGGTCGAGGCGCTCTATCCGGACGGGCCGGCGAACGACGACTATACGTCGATCATCAACGAGCGCCATTTCGACCGCCTGCGCTGGCTCATCGACGATGCCCACGCCAAACGCGCGTGGGTGAGCGACGTGGGGGTGCTCTCCGCGCAGGGTCGGCCACATACGCTCGCGCCCGTGCTCGTCCTTGGCGCGACCGACGACATGGCGATCATGCAGGAGGAGATCTTCGGTCCGGTCATGCCGGTCGTCACCTACGGTACCATCGACGAGGCCATCGCCTACGTGAACGTCCGGCCACGCCCACTGTCGCTCTACTACTTCGGCGGCGACGACGAGGACCGCCGGAAGGTGCTGTCGTGCACGACATCGGGCAACGTCGGCATCAACACGACGATGATGTATTACCCGCAGGATGACCTGCCGTTCGGCGGCGTTGGAGCGAGCGGCATGGGAGCGTATCACGGAGTCGAAGGATTCCGGCGGATGAGCCACGCCAAGGGGATTTACGTGCAGGGGCGGTGGAACGTGTCCGATCTCATGCCCGCACCGTACGGGCGGGTGGCGGATGCAATCCTGGGGATGATGCTGAGGTAGTGGAGATCAGGATTTCCTCGTGCGAGAGAAACCGAGCCAATTCTTTACCGCGTCCCGCAACTACGTTGACAGAGACAAGCCTTTTCTGCCGCATAGATGCGACCCGCAACAGCGACTCAAAGGAGGACGAAATGACATCTAACGGGAATTGGTTTCGCGAGGGCTTGTTTGCCCCTGTAAACGGAGGAAGTCACGGCTTTCGACCTGCCGGTCACCGGCCGCATACCATCAGAGTTGAACGGCCGCTATTTGCGCAACGGTCCGAACTTTATGCGTGGCATCGACGATAGCAAGCACCATTGGTTCCTCGGCACTGGCATGGTGCACGGCGTGAGGTTGCGGGACGGGCGGGCGGAGTGGTACCGCAATCGCTGGGTTCGTTCGAAAGCCGCCGCGGAAGCGCTCGGCGAACGATGGCGGGAGGGCCCGATCCACGATCGCGACTTCGCCGCCAACACTCACATTCTCGCTCACGCCGGTCGAATTCTTGCGACAGTTGAAGATGGTGCCCTGCCGTACGAGATCTCCGACGAACTGAACACGATTGGGCCTTACGACTTCGCGGGCACCCTGCCCGCCGGTTTTGCCGCGCATACCAAAACCGACCGGCAGAAGGGCGAGGTCCACGCGATTGCGTATTCGCATAGTCGGGATGATCTCCAGCACATCGTCATCGACAAGGCGGGCCGGGTGAGCCACATAACCGAGATTGCCATTCGCGACAAACCTATGATGCATGACTTCGCCCTGACTGAAAAATACGTTGTCCTTTATGACCTGCCGGGCACGTTCAGTCTGGATGCGGCGAAGGCAGGAACATACCCTTATGCCTGGAATCCGGCCCATGAAGCGCGCGTCGGATTGCTTTCGCGCGAAGACAGCTCACGTGGAACGCGCTGGCTGCCGGTCGATCCCTGCTATGTCTTTCATACGCTCAACGCATACGACGACGGTGACCGTGTTTGCGTGGACGTGTGCCGCTACGCGGGCCGTTACGATGTTTCGCTGATGACCGGACCAGGCCCAGTTACCCTCGATCGCTGGATCATCGATCCTGTCAGCGGCAAAGTCACTCTTCGGTCTCTCAGCGACCGGTTCTTCCAGGAGTTTCCGCGCATCGATGATCGACTCATCAGCCGGCCGCATCGTTACGGATACACGACCGCATTCAAGCAACTCCAGGAGAATGTCGTTGCCCCGGCCACCGTGACGGGCCACATGTCTGGCAATGTCCTGCTCAAGCACGACCTTGAAAGCGGCGAGGTCGAAGAGCATCGTTTCGACCACGGCGCGGCGGGCGAAGCCGTATTTGTCCCCGTGTCGCCAGGTGCCGGCGAAGACGAAGGCTATGTCGTGGCCTATGCTCACGATCTCGATGGAAGCGGGACGGATTTGGTGATTCTTGCAGCACAGGATTTCGCGGGTGAACCGGTTGCGCGGATCCACCTGCCGGTCCGCGTGCCACTGGGGTTCCACGGTAGTTGGATCGCCGACAGTTAGGCCCTGTCTGCCCGTGCATCTGGCGGCTCGCTGATCGAAAGCGGTCGCGCTCGTCAAGGGACCTGAAGCCGCCACCGAAGATGTCGGGCGCGCGACAAGCCGGAGTGATTCATGCCATCACTGTTTGAATTCGCTGGCGGTGAAGAGGTGCTCCATCGTCTAGAGAGCATATTCTATGCGAGCGTCCTCGCAGACTCGCTGTTGAAACCGCTGTTTGGGGACGGCAAGCCCGAGCATGTTGATCGTCTAACAGCGTTTACCGCGGAGTCATTTGGCGGGCCGGACCGGTTCAGCCGGGAGCTCGGGTTCGGCCATTTGATCGCCGTGCACCGGGGCCTCCATATTAGAGAAGAGCAGCGGGCGCGCTTCGTCGAGCTCTACATGGCGGCCTTGGACAAGGCCGGCATGCCTTGCGACGAAGCGTTTCGCAAGGCTGTCCGCGAGCATGTCGAATTCGGATCCCGCGTGGCGATGCAGAACTCAAACGCGGCGACTGACGCCGAGCTGCACCCACTGCGGTCGGTTCCGAGATGGACCTGGCCGGGGGACAAGTCGTGACTGCTGAGCGCAGCCTTGTGCTGGCGCGGCCTCGATCAGCCGGGCGACCTGATATGCAGTGCCGCGCGGCAGCTTCCGCCGATAGTGTGTGCGGCCAGCTGATGGACAAGGTCGGCGGGGCCTCGACGTCTGAAGTGCCGGGCAGAGCTGCCGTACTCTGCCCATAACCTTCTCGGGCGGGTTCGGGCCAAGAGCCGCCATTCGAGGTCACCGTCCCCGCACGGTCTGGCAACCCGGTTCCCATGCAATTCGGCCTGCGGTAGGCTCACACGAGTGCAACCCGGAACGGGGTCTACATGAACTCCATCTCCATTCGGCGCGTCGTCGCCGTCGGCCTGGGCGTCGCAGTCGTGCTGGCATTCATCCCGACGGTACACTCGCAGGGTCCCGTCGAACCGACGGCCTCCGCCAGCTCCGCGGCCGTGCGGCCCGGCGACTCGCCGGCGGTCGTGCCGTTCAAGATCCGGGTGCCCGACGCGGTCCTCACCGATCTGAAGCAGCGGGTGAAGGACGTCCGCTACCCGGACGAGCTCGAGGGCTCCAACTGGGATTACGGCACCAACCTCGCGTACTTGAAAACAATTGTCGACTACTGGCGTGACAAGTACGACTGGCGCGCGCAG
>JASHRR010000694.1 GCA_030037185.1 Xanthobacteraceae bacterium
AGGTGCATGCCGTCGTAGCCGCCGACCGAGAACAGATCAGGATTGCGTTTGAACTCGGCGTTGTAAGCGCTGACGAAATCGGCATTGGTCTTGGATTGGTGATTGTAGTCGTAGTGGAAGGCGGTAACGATGCCGATCGCCGCATCGCCCATTCCCGCCAAGGCCTGCTCGTCGGTGATCTCCCCTTGCCCCATGACCCTGATCTTCTTCGGATCGATGCCGCGCTCGATGAGGGCCTTCGCCAATGCGGGCGGCTGCGAGCCGCCTGGAATGAATACGAAGACGGCTTGCGGGTCTTGGTCCTTGACGCGCTGAACGAAGGGCGAGAAATCGACGGTGGTCACCGGCATGCGGATGGCGCCGACGATTTCGCCCCCGGCCGCCTTGAACGCACTTTGAAATGACCCTTCGGCGTCGTGACCCGGAGCGTAGTCGGAAACCATGGTGTAGACCTTCCGGATTCCATTCCTGAAGGCCCAGGTCCCGAGCTGCTCGCAGTTCTGCGGCAGGGTCACCGACACGCGCGCCATGTAAGGCGATCTGGTCGTGATGATCGAAGTCGCCGCGTTCATCACCACCATGAATTTCTTTGCCTCCGCCGACAGGTCGGCGACCGCAAGCGCTTCCGGGGTGATCACGAATCCTGCAAGGACATCGGCGTTGTCGCGCACGATGAGTTGTTGGGCGAGGCGCTTGGCGGCTTCCGGCGCTCCGCCGGTATCGCGGCGGATGATCTCGATCTTCTGGCCGGCCACGGCATCGCCATGCTGTTGCATGTAGAGCTTGATGCCGTTATCCATTTGCGCCGCCGCATCAGTGAATTGACCTGAATAGGTCATGATCAGGCCGATCTTGACGGTCCCTTGCGCATGGGCCGGCGCAACGGCGCACAGAGACGCAAGCCGGCAGAGACAGACAAGCCAGCAAAGGCCCGCGAGCGTTCTTTGCATGATTTGACCTCCCAGGCAAAGATACGCGAACGCCGTCGGGGATTGACCCCGATCAAATGGGTGTTCGCAATTGGCGGTTCGGCCCGGAGTTGTACTCCCTTTCCAAGGCAGACTCCACCGTTCGCGGCTTCTTGGATGCTTCTTGGAGGGGTTTTTAACTAAAAGGAGTTGGATCATCTCTCCCGCCGGCCGCGTCGACGTCCTTCTTGCGGCGGCGCCGCGCGTAAGGCGTGGACGGCCGGGACAAGTCAGGCGGCCGGCCGCTCACCTCCGCTCAGGTGTGCGCCTCTTGACCCCCGCGTGGGGGCGGCATTAAATGCATGCGAGTTCCAGGGAGATCCCCGACAAGGGGCTGAGAAACCGCTGGCCGATCGGCAGCGCGGAAATCCTTTGAACCTGACCCGGTTCGTACCGGCGTAGGGATTGGAGATCGTCTGTCACCCAGCGGAAATCTCCACCCGAAGCGAGTGGAGGTTTTTTTTATGCAGGTTGTCTTTTCCGCAACCGGATCGACAGGCAACGGACCGTCCGCACCCCTGACTTTACGTCCCCCGCGTGCCGTGGAGGACCCGACCGCCGTCGATGTAGCGGTTGTGGGCGCGGGTGTGATCGGCTTGTCGATTGCGTGGCGGCTCGCATTGCGCGGCCTTGCGACGGCAGTGTTCGAGCGCGCGACCGCAGGCGCAGGCGCGAGCCTTGCGGCTAGCGGCATGTTGGCGGCCGCTGCCGAGCATGAACCGGGGTGCCACGACCTGCTGGCGCTCGCTCTCGATAGCCAACGACAATGGCCGCGGTTTCGTGCGGCCCTGGAGGCGCAATCGGGCGGAGATATCGATTTTCGCGACAGCGGCACCCTGGTGGTGGCGCTCGGTCGCGACGAGGTGGAGCGGCTGCGTTTTCGCTATGAGCTTCACAAGCGCTGCGGGCTGCCGACCCGCTTTATCGGTGGGCCGGAGGTGCGCGCCCTGGAACCTGCGCTGCGGCCTTCGGTTGCGGCCGGACTCTATTGCGCCGACGATCATCAGGTCGATCCACGGCTGGTGATGGCGGCCCTGCGGGCCGCATATATCGCGGCCGGCGGTCGCTTGTACGAGCATTGCCCCGTCACTGCCGTAGAACTCGAAGGCGGAGGGGTTGCCGGATTGGCGACCGCCACCAGCGGTTGCCGGGCGCGCACGGTCGTGCTTACGGCGGGCGCGTGGACCGGCGACCTCCTTCCGCCTGGTCTCACCGTGCCGGTGCGTCCGCTCAAGGGGCAGGCGCTTGCGGTTCGGACGACGGGAGATACCGGAACGCTCGCGCACATCGTCTGGACGGAGCAAATCCACATGGCGCCGAAGGGCGACGGCCGGCTGATCGTCGGTGCCACCGTCGAGGAGCGTGGCTTCGACGATGCCGTCACGGCGGGTGGCCTGTTTGCGTTGCTCGAAGGCGCACGCCGTGCCTTTCCGGCCACAGAGGAGATGGCGATCGAAGCGGTGTGGACCGGCTTTCGGCCAAGCTCGATCGACGACGCTCCGATCCTTGGGCGGACGTCAATCCCGGGCCTCGTGCTTGCGACCGGCCATCATCGCAACGGTTATCTGCTTGCCCCAGCGACGGCATTTGCTATCGAAGCGCTGATCACCGAAGGCGCTTTGCCGGTTTTGGCCCGGCCATTCGAATTGGATCGCTTTGACTCCGCGGCGGCCCACCGCCAGGCCGCGCCCCCTTTCTTGCCTGACCCGAGTGCCAACCCTCCCTCCCCCGTTTGCGGGGGAGGCTTAGGCAGGGAGCAGGGGGCCGCGTGCAAGACTGGAATGTTGGCATGAGGCTGACCGTCAACGGAGAGCCGCGCGAGTGCGTAGCGGCCAATCTCGCCGAGCTATGGCGCAGCGAGACCGCCGATCTTAAGATTTCCGAGCCGAGGGGGGTCGCGATCTCGCTCAACGGCGCTGTGGTGCGCCGCGCGGCCTGGGCCGACACGCCAGTGCACGAGGGCGATGCAGTCGAGATCATTCGTGCCATGTCGGGAGGCTAGACGGTTGGGTGGGCAACGGCGCGCGCCGCGCGCCGCGCCCACCAGCGGCGCTGCGGTGGGCCCGCTTTGCTTTGCCCACCCTACCACGGCGATGAATTTCGGAGCATGTCATGACCCCTGATCCCTTCACGCTCGCGGGAGAAGCCTTGCGCTCCCGCCTCCTGCTCGGCACTGCCGGCTATCCGACGCAACGTATCCTGGTCGATGCCGTGGCCGCGAGCGGCTGCGAGATCGTTACCGTTTCTATCCGCCGCATCTCGCTTCAGGGGCATGGTTTCGACACCGTCAATTTGCTGTCGAAATATCGCTTTCTTCCAAATACGGCCGGCTGCGAAACCGCGCGCGATGCCATCAGGACGGCGGAACTCGCCCGCGAAGCGCTCCATACTGACTGGGTCAAGCTCGAAGTGATCGGCGATCGCGAGACACTTTACCCCGACGTAACGGAGCTGATCGAGGCCACCCGCCGCCTCACCGACGACGGCTTCGCGGTGCTGCCTTATTGCAATGACGATCCGGTCGTGTGTCAACGCCTCGCCGATGTCGGGGCTGTTGCCGTGATGCCGATGGGCTCGTTGATCGGTTCCGGGATGGGCATTGCCAATCCTGCGAACCTCGAACTGATCTGCCGCCGCGCCGCGATTCCGGTCATCGTCGATGCCGGCATCGGCACGGCGTCCGATGCCGTCATTGCCATGGAACTCGGCGCCGCCGCAGTCCTGCTCAACACTGCCGTCGCCAAGGCCGACGATCCGATCCGCATGGCGGCGGCCATGCGCCACGCGGTCGAAGCCGGGCGCCACGCTTATCTCGCGGGCCGTATTCCGCGCCGCGGCCGTGCCGAGCCGTCAAGCCCGCAGCTCGGGCTGGTCGGTTCATAAGACCCGCCGGGCTCAGCGCTGCTGGTAGCGCCGTCTGCGCGGCTTTGGCGATCTCCTTCCGCGCCGTTTTACCGCCGCTTTCTCGCCGGAGCCGATCCCGCCGCCGGCGGCAATGTCGACCGCCATGCCGATGATTGCTGCGGTTTTGTGATAGGAGCGTACGGCTCATGAAACCATTGCCCTCGCCGCTTCTCGTCATCACCGACCGCCATCAAGCGCGGCATTCCATCGAGACAATCGCCGAGGCCGTCGGACAGGCGGGCGGGCGCTGGCTCATGTTGCGCGACAAGGACCTCGAACCAGCAAGTCGCCGCAGGCTCGCCGCCCGCTTGGCCGAGATCGTGGGGCGTCACGCGATGCATCTCTCAGTCAGCCGCGATGTCACTCTAGCTGCGGAGTGCGGCGCCTCGGTGCACCTTCAGCGGGCTGCAGAGGTCGGCGCTATCCGGCAGCGCCTCGCACCGGGCGCGCTCATCGGCGCTTCCGCGCATGGCTTGGACGACGTCGGCGCTGCCGCCGCAGCGGGCGCAGATTACGTGACGCTGAGCCCGATTTTCCTGACCTCCAGCAAGCCCGGCTATGGCCCGGCGCTGGGCGTTGCAGCGCTCGAACTCGCCGCGAGGTGCGGCATTGCGGTCATCGCACTCGGCGGGCTGACAGCCGATCTGGTCCGCCCCTGCCTCGCTGCCGGCGCCGCCGGGGTGGCTGTCATGGGCGAGGTTATGCGCTCGGACAATCCGGGCCGTGCCGTCGGCGGACTGTTGGACGCTTGCAAGGCCGCGCGGCCCCGGACGCCGATCGCGGCGACGGAGTGAGATGCAGAAACGGCCGCTTCATTGGCACGGTCATTTCGCAGTGCCGAAAATTGGAAATGCTTTACGGTACGAAAGAATTCCGGCGTTGCCGCCCGATGTTGTTGAGGCACGCCGCCACGCGATTGCCGCTCGGTGCCTCCAATCATGCCGCGCCGAGCCCCGCCTTTCGGCCTGGGCAATCGATCAAAAAAACGAACGACGAATTGGCGACAGAGAAACGTCTTGAGGAAATGGTTGCATACCGCGAGGGCGCCGCCGTCACTGACCATTTATTTCGCAGCGTGCCGGAACAGGGTCGTCTTGCCCCGCCCCGCCGCAGCTGCATCAGGTGACGGAGTTACGGGGCCGGCGACGCCAGCGGTTTGCCCTTCTCGACGATGTAGTTGGCGAGAACTTTGAACACCTGGCCCGGAACCGTGCATGCGTCGTGCGGCGTGTTGGGTGGAATCTGGAACGAATCGCCAGCCTTCAAGGTCTGGTCCGGCCGGCCCGCCACCTTGAGAATAAGCGCTCCTTCAATCACATAGCTGCTCTCGACACCCGGATGCGTATGGCGACCCGCGCAGTTGCCGGGCGCGATTTCCGCGATTGCACTCACGACGTTGTACCCCGGCGGGAAATCGACCGTCTGCAACGGCGTGCGCTTGATGGCCGACTGCTGTGCAAGGGCCGAGACGATTGCGACGGGCGCGACGGCGACCGCAATGATGAGCGATTTCTTATGCACGGCTGGTCCTCCCTCGACATAATCAAGCATCGGCGGCGTGGACGCACGCCGGGCCGGGATGATATTCCCTCGCTCATGCGATGCGCAACGTGCTCCGTGTCCCGTCAAAAGCGCAACGCGGAATCAGATCCCTTGCCCCTCCCTACCCCGGCTTAGGAAGTAGGGGGCATGCTACGGCCTCTCGTGATGGCACGAAACACCATGAAGCTCGGAGTCAAATTGGCGGCGGCCTGGTCCGTCGCAATGTTGCTGATCGCCGCCGGATTGGCCCAGGACGTGCCCGGCGTCGAAATCTGCACTCGCGAAAGCAGGCTGGACCGGCGTACCGGCTGTCTTCAGAGCAATGTCGAGTTCCTCCAGCAGGTCGTGACCAGGAACGCGCTCGACGCTCAGCAAAAGCTTGCAGCCGCCACTCGCGAAATCGCGGCGCTCAAGGAGCAGCTGGCCGCAGCGAACCAGGAGCTCGCCACGCTCAAAGATGCGCTAGCTGCCCTGGACGCGAAGATCGGGCCGCTGGTCAAGGCGGCTCAACCACCTCGGCCGGACGCCAAGCCAAAATGACGGGATCTGGGCGTTTCCGAAATTCGAGAGCGATACCCTTTCGCATCTGGCTGGGCCGGGGACACTGACGGTTTCTCAAGGTCATCCCGCACCGACCGGGCAGGGCGCCTGGCGACTTTCCGGCGAGGTGTTTCGCGGACAACGCCGTGCTGCCTCGCGGCACAGCGCGCCGCATCTCGCCGGGTCTGCGGGTCACCGATAGCGCCAAAGGCCTCCAGTTGTCGGCCGCCGGGTCGTTGAGTGCAGCAGCGACGATGGTTTCCGGCCGGGATCGCCGTCGATGCATGTGCACACGCCCCCATCAGGGAACGTTTGGCGCCGCGGCTGCAAAACGGTCCGCGATCAGAAATCCGATTTGTTCGCCACCGGCATGTGGTAGTCGAACAGGTGCTGGTTGTTCTCCGCGCACGCCTCTTCATGCATCGGCATCTGGACACGCCTCAGTTTGCCGATTGCCGACCACGGTTGATAGAACGTGTCGGGGTCCTCGACGCGGAAAGTCACTTGCAGCGTCTTGCCGCCGTCGATTAATTTATAACGTTCCACCACATGCAGCTTTGCGGTATGCGGCGTGCGATAGTTATCTATGAAGGTTTTGTCGTTTAATCCAACAGTATCCACAACGAGCGTATCGCCTTCGTAATGGCCTACCGATTCTCCGTACCAGGAAGGCGTGAGGTCGGCCGAATGCGGCACATCGAGATAGACGCGGCGAACCTGAGCGTCGCCCGAGAAAATCATCGTCACCTGTTTCGGTGTTTGCATGAAGTGGATTGGCTCGACCGCGGCCATGATGAAGGCCGGAACGCCTGATGGCATGCAACTTGAGCGCGCCGAATAGGGCATCCCGCCGGAAAGCGCTTTTTCGTTCTCCCGCTTCATGATCTCCTTTGCCCAAGGCTTAATGTTGGGATTGCCGAGATCGGCGATACGAAATGTCGGTTGGGCTCCACGCGCACGAAATTCGTTGTTGGAGATATATGGATGGGCCGGATCGCTGCGTGTCGGGCTAGGCTCACCGGGGATGGCGATGTAGTCCCCGAGGCCGAAAACCCATGCAGCGTCATTGGAGGAGAAATCAGGGATCGCTGGACCCTGTTCCGCAGCAAGCCTTGGACCCGAGGCTGTCCAAATCAACGCGGTAAATGCCCCGATCGCAAGCAGGCTTCTCCATGAATTGAATTTAGGCATATCTGTCCTCGCTGTGCAGATCCGTTGCAAGACCGATGATCATCGGCGACCAGGCTCATCGTCGAACGCGGCGTGGCAGCGCGAAGAGCCGGACTGCTCCCGACGCCGCCGATCAACGTCGGCTTCGGCTCCTGGCTGAAGGCGTCTTGCTCACAGTGTTCAATTCCCCGCCGACACAATGTCGCGCCCCGCGGTCGGTCGAGAGACAAAACCGTCGCCTCGGTAACCGCCGAGGCGGCGCTACTCCTGCGAGCAAGCCGCGCCAGCGGCGAAATCCGCGAGCCTTGACTTGCTAATTGGTCGGGCCACCACCGCCGGCATTGGCGCTCGGCGCCGCGTTCGGATTGCCCATCACTTTTCCGTCCGGAAGCGTGATGGCCATGAATTGCCCGCCGTTATTGCCATCGCGGAGCGGATGAATCACCGTCTTTACTTTCATGCCAGGCGTAAGGGTCTTGGGAACCCAGCCCTGTCGCGCCAAGCCGGCAGGTCCGCCCATTTCGATCGCCCACTGCTCTGCCTGACCTTTGTCATTGTCGACGGTCATCAGGATCCAGCTGTGCGGATTGGTCCACTGGAATTCCTTGATGGTGCCGTCAAGGATCTTGGTCTTTTCGGCATCAAACATAGCAAAAGAGTGGTGGGCAATAGCAGGAATGGCGGTCATGGCAACCGCGATTCCCGCAAAGCCAAGTGTTCGCAATGTCATTGGCGTCTCCTGTTGGTTCTTGCAGCGCGACATTTTAAGGTGACTCCCGTTCCGGTGCCAGCCCCGTTCAAAACTCTGTTCGGAGCCACCGAAAACCGCCGGCCGGGTTCGGCCGGCGAGCCATCGGGGGAAGTCGGTGAGGGCGAGAATCGGCGACCGCAGCTCGGCGAAGGTGGGAAGCCTCCTCATAAAGTTGCCGGCGTCCCCGACACGATCGAGACACGTGGCGCCGTTCTATCGCTCCGCCGTATCGCGCGAGCTCAACCCGATCGATGCAATTCTTCTCAAGGTGGTACGCCGCAAGGCGGCGGCGCATTCAGTCGAGGTTGTGGGAGGTCGTTGGCTCTTGCCTCGCGGATTTCCCACGGGCGGGTGTGCTGCATATTTCGTCAACGCCGTATATGGTCACCTTGTGAAATGCTCTCGTGAGCTGGGCTCGAAAAAATCCGGTCTGATATGTTGAAGCAAGCGGCGAAGCTTTTTTGGCCGATTACGGCTCAAACAGTGCCACCCGACTGCGCCCTTCCATTGCTCCGCTTTGGTGAGGAACCAGCCGAAGGGAAGTTCGTGCATCGACGAGGTTCGAGGTCTGATTCCTCCGATCTCGAAAACCCAACCCACGGATAACGCGACATGGCTGAGCCCGTTTTCAAGGATGATCGACCGGCAAGCGACGCTGCTCCCCCGGATCGCAAAAGCATCCCGCGCGAGGAAAGCAACGACAAGCTCAAGGAGCCGGCGAAGCGCGCTTCCTTTGGGCGGCGTCTTTTGGTTATTGCGATATTGGCGATCGTCATCACTGCCGCAGCGATCGCAGGCCGCCTGTGGTGGCTGCACGCCCGCAATTTCGAATCGACCGACGACGCCTTCGTCGATACCCGCATTGCCGGCATCAGCTCCCAGGTCTCAGGCGCTATCGTCGCCGTCCCCGTGACCGACAATGAGCTCGTTACCAAGGGGGCAACGCTTATCGATATCGATCCGCGCGACTACCAGGTCGCGGTCGCCCAGGCCCAGGCCCAGGTGGCCCAGGCTCAGGCTCAGGTCGCCCAGGCCAATGCCACCGTCGCCAATCTCGACGCCCAGCTCGATGCCCAGAAAGCCCGCATCGACCAGGCCGTGAGGCAGGCCGAGCAGACCAAGGCTGCCCTGACCTTTGCCCAGCAGGAGCACGACCGTAACCAGGACCTGATGCGCAACAATGCGGGCACCCGCCAGCAGCTGCAGCAGGCGACGTCGAACTTCATTCAGGCCCAGGCCAATGTGGCGAGCGCCGAGGCCAATGCCGTCGCGACTCAGAAGCAGATTCCGGTGCTTGAGACGCAACGCCAGGGCGCCGTTGCCCAGCTCGCACAGGCGAAGGGACAGCTCGAACAGGCGCAGGCCCAGCTCCAACAGGCGCAGATCAACCTGTCGCGCACGCACATTGTGGCGGGCGAGGCCGGCCGCGCGACGAAAATCTCGGCCGCCGTCGGCGCCATTGCCCAGCCCGGCCAGGTGCTGATGATGTTCGTGTCCGAGAACAAATGGGTGACCGCGAATTTCAAGGAGACGCAGCTGGCGCTGATGCGGCCGGGAGAGCCCGTTGACATCGCCATCGACGCCTATCCCGACGAGGTGTTTCGCGGCCACGTCGACAGCATTCAGGCCGGCAGCGGCCCGGCCTTCAGCCTGCTGCCGCCAGAAAACGCAACCGGCAATTTCGTCAAGGTGGTGCAGCGCGTGCCGGTCAAGATCGTTTTCGACACGTTGCCCAACGTCTATATTGGGCCGGGCATGTCGGTGGTGCCCACCGTGAGAGTGCGATGAGCGACCGCAGCGCGCGCCAGGTCCT
The DNA here is from genome assembly GCA_030037185.1 of Xanthobacteraceae bacterium. The sequence continues at coordinate 9,689 of JASHRR010000694.1, forward strand.
GCCACGTTCGGCGGCCGGCAACCGCAATCCCTGGCTGGTTGCGGTGGTGATCTCGATTGCAACCTTCATGCAGGTGCTCGATACCTCGATCGCCAACGTCGCCCTCCAGCACATTGCCGGGTCGATGGCGGCGAGCATCGATGAGAGCACCTGGGTACTGACGAGCTATCTTGTGGCGAGCGCGGTCGTGCTGCCGATCAGCGGCTGGCTCTCCAGCGTAATCGGGCGCAAGCGCTTTTACATGCTGTGCGTCGCCACCTTCACGGCAAGCTCGATCCTGTGCGCAATGGCGCCCAATCTTACGGCGCTCATCATGTTCCGCGTGCTCCAGGGCCTTGGTGGCGGCGGCATGGCGCCGAGCGAGCAGTCGATGCTGGCAGACACTTTCACGCCGCGACAACGTTCGCAGGCGTTCGCCCTCTACGGCATCGCGGTCATCGTCGCGCCGACAATCGGACCGACGCTCGGCGGCTGGCTCACCGACAACTTCTCCTGGCACTGGATCTTTCTCATCAATGGCCCGATCGGCCTGATGTCGCTTTTCCTGGTGCAGTTCATGGTCACCGAGCCTGAGATTCTGATCCGCGAGCGGCGCGAACGGCTCGCCGGCGGCCTCAGGGTCGACTGGATCGGCTTTGCACTGGTATCCATTGCATTCGGTACTCTCGAGGTGGTCCTCGACAAGGGCCAGCGTGAGGATTGGTTCCAGTCGAATTTCATCATCTTTTTCTTCGGCGTTTCAATGCTGGCATTTGTCGTGTTCATCCCGTGGGAGATCGCGCGGAAAGAGCCGATCGTCGAGATCCGGCTGTTCGCCTCGCGCCAGTTCGCCACCTCGTCGCTGATGATGACGGCGGTCGGGGCGCTGCTGTTCTCCACGACGCAGCTCATCCCGCAGCTCTTGCAGACCGGCTACGGCTACACCGCGACGTTGTCGGGTCTTGCGCTGATGCCCGGTGGGATCGCGATGTTGCTGATCATGCCGGTCGCCGGCGCCCTCGGCAACTTCGTCCAGCCGAGATATTTGATGGCCTTCGGCATGGCGATGGCCGGCGTCGGCATGTGGCATGCGGCCGCGCTCACCGACAGGGCGGATTTCGCCTTCTTCGGCTGGGCGCGCGTGCTCCAGACCGTAGCGTTGCCGTTCCTGTTCATTCCGATCACCTCGGCTTCCTATGCCGGGCTGCGGCCCGAAATGACCGACAAGGCATCCTCGCTCATCAACGCCGCCCGCAATCTCGGCGGCAGCATCGGTATTTCGGCGGCGACCACGCTGCTGGCGCGTCACACGCAGTTGCACCAGAATTATCTCGTCGCCAATCTGGTGCCCTCTTCACTGCAGTATCAGGACGCTGTTAATGCCGCGACGCTTGCCCTCGCGCAACACAGCATGGCGCCGGCCGCCGCTCAGGCGCGCGCAATCGGGCTCATCGGCCAGACCGTCGCACAGCAGTCGGCCCTGCTCGCCTACATCGACGTCTTCCAACTGTTCGCCATCATCGCGTTCGCGCTGTCGCCGCTCGCGATCTTCTTGCTGCGGGCAAACAAAGGCAGTGGGCCGCAAATGGTCGGCCATTGAGGCCGCCCATCGCGCGGGAGGATTTCCATCAAGAACAGGCCGGTGATTGCGGCCGCCGACGGCACACGCTGCTCTCGGGCGACCTCGTTCGTCGTCAACACCCACTGTGCTTAAGACTGTGCCTGCGATCTGGTGAAAGATTAACCGCGGTCGCAACTCGTTGCCACCGCACCGTCCGTGCTGATGGTCAGTCCGCCGCTGCCGTTCTACGACCTAGGGGCGACGCCTGCCTGCTTTTCTGCAACGGCGGGTGATGACAGGACGCCGTCGGCTTGTGTGACCGGGATGCAACGTTTGACAGCGAGCCGTCATTCGCGCATTGACTTGACACGCTACGGACAAATAGGGTGGGTGAGACGGCGAGTGTGTATGAGCAGTAGCGAGTGAAAGTAATCGCTTGTTGTGTGCGTTTTACCGAGTTTGCGGCGTATCGCATGCCGGCTTCATTGCCCGCCGCTCGCATAGATTTATTGCAGTCCGCGCCGGCAAGCGCGGTGCAGTGCCGCTGATAGGCGTTGCGGCGCTGCTCGTTGCGAGTTGCGCGGTCGGCCCCGATTTTGGCGGGCCGCCGCGTCCCGAGCAGGCTGGCTTTTCCGCCGACCAATTGCCTGCGGCGACCGCTTCGGCGCCGGTTGCCGTCGGCGCCGCCCAGCGATTCGAGGTCGGCCGAGATATTCCGGGCGACTGGTGGACGCTGTTTCGCTCGCGCCACCTCAACGGCCTGATCGACCGGGCGCTCGCCGCCAATCCGAGCCTACAGGCCTCCCAGGCGGCGTTGCGCCAGGCGAAGGAGACCTTGTCGGCGACGGAGGGCACGCTGGCCCCACAGGTTGACGCTAACCCGTCGATTGAGCGCCAGCAGTTGCCGATCGCCTTTATCGGCCAGAACGGGCCACCGCTGCTTTTCAATCTGTTCCAGGCGACCGCCAACATCTCCTATTCGCCCGATGTGTTCGGCGGCAAGCGGCGGCAGGTGGAATCGGCGCAGGCGCAGGCCGATTACGAGCGTTTCCAACTGGAGGCGAGTTATCTCACGCTCACCGCCAATGTCGTAACCGCGGCGATCCAGGAGGCGTCGCTGCGCGGGCAGATCGAGGCGACCCGCGAAATCGTCGGTGCGGAAAACCAGCAGCTCGTCGTGGTGCGCAATCAATTCGACGCCGGCAGCGCGCCGCGCACCGATGTCCTGTCGCAGCAGTCGCAGCTCATCCAGACGCGATCGACCTTGCCGATGCTGGAGAAACAGCTGGTGCAGCAGCAGCACCTGCTGATGGCGCTGACCGGGCGCTTTCCCAACCAGGGCCGCGGCGAGACTTTGCGCCTTGCGGCGCTGCACCTGCCAACCCGCATTCCGGTCAGTCTGCCCTCGCAGCTCGTCAATCAGCGGCCCGACGTGCGGGCCGCTGAGGAGCAGCTTCACCAGGCGAGTGCCCAAATCGGCGTTGCCATCGCTAACATGCTGCCGCAGATCAACCTGACGGCGGAATATGGCACCTTGGCCCTAACGCCGGCCCAGATGTTCACGTCCAACGACATCGTCTGGAACGGCACCGCAGGGCTGACGCAGCCGATTTTCCATGGCGGAACGTTGCTCCATCAGGAGCGCGCCGCCGTCGCCGCCTTCGAGCAGGCCGAAGCGCAATATCGCAACACAGTGCTGCTGGCATTCCAGAACGTGGCCGATGCGCTGCGTGCCCTGCGCGACGATGCCCGCGAGCTGCAGATGCAGGAGGAGGCGGTGCGCGTCGCCGCCGAAAACAACGATCTCACGCGCATACAGTATCAGGACGGCACCATTACCTATCTCACCTTGCTTAACGCGCAGCGGTCTTACGAGCTTGCCCGGCTCAGCCTGGTGCAGGCGCAGGCCGCACGTTTGGCCGATACGGCTGCGCTGTTTCAGGCGCTCGGCGGCGGCTGGTGGAACCGCACCGACGTGACCCCGAATAAGCCGCAGCCCGGCATCATCGAAGTCATCAGCGGCTCGCTTCATTGAATTGAATGACGCGCTATCTGCCCTCAAACCGGCAGAGACGGAAGTTCTTGAACTGCGGGGCCCGTAACGGGGAGAAATGGCGTACCGGATGACGACACCGCCGTCGCTGGCGCTGCAGGGCTTCGCGGCTATGAAATTGGGCTCGGCATCGTCGCCCGCAAGGCCATTGACCACATGACTGCGCGTCTGCTTGGAGGAAAGCGAAGAAATCGGAGCTGGCCTCGAGCGATGGCGGCGATGTCTGGGTTCATGGCGAATCAAGAATAACACAAGTGCCGACGAAACTGCTTCGATACGAAGGCAACACCCCTTGGCGCTTTTTTTGAACATTAACAGCGAATTTAATCTTCTCAACTCTAGTAATGCCAGCCGACTGCCAATTTATCTTCGGTACAGCAGCTGAGAGGCTGGATTCAACGGGCTGGGGCGCGAACGGTCTCGCCGGGCCGCTTGGGTCGCGGTGAGGCGGCCAGCTTAGTCGGGCCGAGCGTCCACAACCAGAAAAACTACAAGGGAGGCAGCAATGCGTCAATTTATGATGACCGTGATGGCTCTCGTGGCGTTTGCAGTCATGGTGGTTACAGCGCAAGCTGTGGACCAGACCCGCAGTCCTCAAGACCTCGGCAACGATTTCGGGCACCCTGGGCGGGTTGGGGGATTCAGCCAACTGCCGGGCACATGCACCGGGTTGAAATCGGACTGCATCGATCGTCGCATGGACCGTTATTATGGACGTCTATTTCGAGACATTTCGTGAGGGAAGGCGCCCGTACCGCGAGAAATATTGCAACTTTTACTGGGAACAATGCATGAAGAGCGGATTCTGGGACGGGTTTCTTATCCACCGCCCAGCCGAACGCCGTTAAGTCTGCGACGTGAGTGTGCGACTTTCCAACCAAGAATAGGAAACCAACAAGAGGAGACGAACATGAGGAGGCAGTCGGTAATCGCCGGACTGGCACTGTCGGCGGTGTTTGCGGGAAAGGCCCAGGCATACGTAAACTATCCGTGGTGCCTCATGGGAGACACCAGGGGCTTTGAGTGTGTCTTTTCGAGCCGTGAGCAATGTATGCAGGACGGAAGGAACCGGGGGTTTGGCAGCCAGTGCATACAGAACCCTTCTTACAAACCGGGAGTTCCGACCGTTTCAGGTCCCGCTCAGGGACCTCCGACGGTTTCAGGTCCAGTTAAGAAGCAAACGGCCACGCCCGCGCAGGCTGTAAACGCGACGCACTCAACATGCACGGGGCTGAAACCGGTATGCGTCTCGGATTGCAGCCAAACGTCGATGCCTGGACCTTACTGCGAGAACATTTGCAAGTTTCAATGGGAACGATGCATGAAGACCGGATGGTGGGAGGGGTCTTTTTTCAGCCGTTCAGCCGAACGCCGCTAAAGTTCTTGACGCGATGGCATCGGCCTGCGGGCGAAGGGGGGCAGCAATGGTCAATTTATGACGACGGTGACGGCTCTCCGTGATCACTGGTGGTTGCAGTCCTCCGAACGTTTCAGGTCCAGTTAAGAGTAAGAAGCGATAAGCGCGGCCGGTCTACGGCACTCCGGCGATTTGGGAGGCCGCTGTTACAATTTGCAGTGATTGGCGCGATTGCGGCGAAGTCGATGGGATCGTGGTTTGGCGCAACACTTCGCGAGGAGGTGGGTTCTGGGGGTTGCATGCCTCGGTATGTGTGCCCGGTCACCGCCGGACGCCGCTAGGTCTTGATCGACGCGGGCGGGCAGCGGCTGCGCGTCTCAGCCGTGCTCCCGTCATGGGTCGGCTCAACCTCGGTGTACTCCGCCTCGACCATGTCGGCGGCGCAGGAAGTTCGCGGCACGCGACGTGCCGTGTGGGACGCAGACGTGGACGCCAGCCATCTGATGCCGGCGACAAACGACGTAACCATCAGACGTGCGGGCCCGACCCCGCGCGGCCGAGCGCCGGGACCTCGCATTTACGCCACGAGGCAGGGCGAGAGGGTGAAACGCGGAGACTTTTATCTGGATGCTTGAGTTGGGCGGCCGCCCTCTATTTGCAGCGCCCCTGCGCAACGGGTCTGGCCTCCCTGAGCGGCCCCTGGCGGTTCCATCTGTGTTGCAGGAAAATCACAGAGTCAGTTGACGTTTCCGACAGAGTGGCGCGAAATGGCAAGACAAACACAAATTAGCCATTCTCGCCTGGAACATCAGTTGTATGCGGATCATATCCAAGCAACTGGTCGCTTCAGCCATCGATAACCCTGACTTGCGCAAGGCTGTCCGCATCATGGACAACATCCGCGAAGCGCGAGAACTGATGGACGAATTACCCCCTCCGGTCCTCGAGGTGCTGCGCGACACATTTAAGCGCCTCGCAGCGGGCCGAACGGGCCCCTACGGGGATCTCAAGGCCGCGTGGTTGCGTTACGCCCAGCAAGCGCTAGACGATGCTCGTGTACGCGAGCGACAGGAGATGTTTGAAAACAACGAGGCGCCCAGGGGGCTGAGGCGTCGCTAGGCACCAGGCGCCTATCCGTTTGGCGGTTAGCGGAAAGTCCACCATGTTTGGTGACCAGGCGCGATTGTCCCCACTGCTTTCGTTCCATTCCTTGAGGCCTCGATTACGCCATCAAGTCCGCAATATTGGTGTCTCTAACCAGCGAAATTGGCCGGGGGAATGGGGCCGACTGGTCAACCTCAACGGGCCCGCGCCTGACACGGTGACAGGCCAGGCGTCGCGGGGACAGAAGGAAATCGCCCGATGGCCACATCGCCAATACCGCTTCGACCTTGGACGCCTCGGAGCTGCTATGCTGCGGGGCCGTCGGCACAGAGGTCGGCAACTCCTTGGTGCAATAGCCCGATCCTGAGCCGAGAGGTCATCCCGCCGGCCCCGTCGAGTTTCGTGTAGGAGGTAGCAAAATGCGTAGCAGCCTGGAAATGATAGTTTTGATCCTTGGAATAGCAATGGTTGTACCACTTCCACTTGAAGAAATCGTCGGCAATTATGGGCGTCTTGCGTTGGCAGTCCTCGGTTTCCTAATCATATTTAGGTGGATAATCTGGAACGATCAAAAGAAGAATCCTCAGGGCTGACATTCTGTAACGAAAGGGTTCTCGGACCGGCTCGAGGACGTACGGCGGCGTAAGCATCGCCTGCCGAGCGTGATGCCCGGTCGACGGCGTTTCTCGTCGTCGAAGCGTTGGAAGGCGACGGTCAAGCGCCCGCCGCCCAAGCGGTCGGCTTTTGCGCAATTACCTTTCACAACTTTCAATCCTCGGCGTCAGGTCCTCGCCTATGAGACCCCACGCTTCCTCATGTGACAATATTCCGGTCTCCGCATATTTCAGTTCCATCCCGCCCGTCAAATCCAAGATTTGACTTAGTCAATCGAATGAATTTTTCGGCGATTTCGTGAAGTTCGTCAGACCTCCTGAGGTCTCTGAGATGATCTGATCCTGGGACCACGTTGGCCTGTTCGATTTCAAAACTGGCCAGGCCGCCAGCACATTGCGCGCCGAGCCGCAGTCCGAAGCATCCGCCAGGGATCACTAAATAAACACTTAGTCGTCGGCTAGCGGCCGAATGCTAACGTTCAGTCTGCGCACGGTCAGCCCGCGCCGGTCCGAACTCGGCAGGTCGGGACCACTACTCGGTTGCACCGCGGTGGCAGAAACGGCCATCCCCTCACGCCGTAGCGGGAGTTCAAAGCCCGCCACACGCTCATGTTGGAGAATGCCGAGCGCATCAGCGATCTCTGCGTAAGCCCATGACCATCGGCACGGGCCAGGCGGAAATGTCCGCGTTGGCCTTTCGCCACCGAGCTCGGGCCGATTCGGTCCTGTTTCGGGATCAACCGGAACAAAGCGCGGGATCTTAGGCTTGGCTGCATTGATTGATGAATCGGTGCGCCATCGCGGGAAATCCGTGCGGCCGAGACGGAGGACGAAAGCACCGAGGCCACTTGCGTGAATTGCTGGGAGGGCTGTGATGAGCCCCGCCGTTCTCGACACGGAAATGCCGAGCGCAATCGCTGCCAAGCTGTTTCGAGCATTCCGACGTGAAGGGCGTGCCGTGGCAAGACGTTGCGCATCAATCTTCGGCTGGCCGCTCGGCGGTCGAAAAGATCGGCAACCTCCGCTATCGGGTTGCCGAGATAGCGGAGATGGCGCTCGATCAGGACCTGGCGCCACCGCCAGGGACCTTGCTCCGTAGGGAAGGCCCGACAACAATGATGTCGTCGGTCGGTTCCGGCTCGGATTCGCGAATCCGGCGAACGGCCGAAACATCGCCAGAGATCAGAAATTGCCGTTTTCAAGGCGCGTGGCCCCAGGCTTGAGTGCCATCATGGGCACATAGGGTGTCGGGCGAGTCGCCCGTGATGACCTATCTGCCCCACGTGGCTTGTTTCCTGCTGGGCTTCGCCAGCGGAGACTTGGCCGGCATTTTCGTCGTGGCGACATGGAAAGTCGTCAATTTGCGTCGACTGATCCCGGCCTTGTGCTCCCGTGGCGTGGTCGTGGAGCGCCGGGACGAGATTGGCTCGTCGAGGCGCGATATTTCCGAGGATTTTCCACCACGCGTTTCGTTAAGCACCCCCACTTACGTCAGACTGGGATCTCGCAACGCCAGCGTGAGGAATACAAAAGACGCGATCTCGATCGATATCAAGTAACTTGCCCGCAGGGCTGTATGATGTTCCAACCGGATTGGCACACCCACCGACTGTCGATCGCCGCGGCCATTGCGAGACGCATAGTGATTCCTGCCTTCTGCGGCGAGCGACGGCAGCGCAGCGGACCATTAGGAGGGGAGCACGGACGATGGCCGTCATGATGACGATGCGTTGCCGATTTCGAAATCGGAGAAACACGGGACTGCAATTGGAGCCCCGCGCGGGTAACCTGGCGTGACAAAGACACCCCGGTAATCGGCCGGGAGACTCGAAAAATCATGTTTATGGACCGTTATAACGATCAGTACAGCTTTATCTGCAGCGACGCAGACGGGATTCGACCTCACGTGATAACCGCCGCTTCCGTGGCGCTGCCTGCAGGAAGCGCTCGGGCATTGGCCGAAGGTGATTCCGTCTCCTGGACGAACCGCGCGAGGAGGAGGCCCGATAATGCGCGCCAACACAACAACCCTGTTGCTCACACCAGAAATGGTAAGTGCGCTCCAGGAGTGCTACGACGCATGCACCACTCGCCTTGGCAGACCACTACAGAACATGACGGAAATGCTGGACATACTGGAAAGCTTGGCAACCGGCACGCCGGCGGATACCGAAGACCTCAAGGATATCATCAGGCATCTACGGAAATTCCAAAACCACTCCAAAATGCCGGAGGTGTTTGGAGAGCTTCGGGACAGCAGCCGAATCCGGAACTAAACAGGAAGCGGCGGCCCTCGGCTCCCCTCGCTTCGTTTTCGGTATGCCTCGACGAAGCGGCCCCCCCCAGCCGCAGAATGCGCATCGAATCGGGGAGTCTATGCCCGCCCGCGCCGCACCGGGACCGGGTTGCGACGCCGACCAGTTTCGCTCTCCCGGCAGGAATGAGCCGGCGCTTTTGCTAAAGCCAGCGCCGGGACATGCGCCTTGTAGTCGCGGCGAGCGTCACCGAAGCGCCGCTCGAGCTAGCTCCTCGCGCGCGAGCCGCCGTAGCGCATGATGATCGCGAGAGGCAGGGTGGATAAGAGTCCACAGGCTGCATGCTGCAAAACCGATGCCGGCATAGAAGACAAACATGCCGAGATAGGTCGGATTGCGCCTGAAGCGGTGAATGGCGCCTGTCAGGAGCGTCCGCACGGGTCCGAGTGCAAGGAACCGGTGTAGCGGCGCGAGAAAAGTTGCGCACGCCCGCAGCAAAGATCGCAACACCAAGGACGATCAACCCCTGCCGTTCAGCGCGCCAGGGCGGCTCTGGCAATGCGAACGGAAAAGGCAGTAGGTGATCAAGCACAAGCCCCAAACTCAGGCAGGCGAGAAAGCGGAACGAAGGCCGCATTTTGGGGCCTGCCGTTGCGGATCGCGTTCCTGTTGGCTGGCAGGGCGGTTCAGCCGTCCCTCATAGGTCCGCTTCGGCCGCGGTATGAAGGTGACGAAAGTTGTTTGACGATCGCCAATGCACGCAGCCCGAGCCTCATCGCAAATGCTATCGCGACGGCGACGGCGGGCTTCATCCCAAAAGAGGCGCGTACGACGAACAGCCCCGCTGCCAGCGCGGCGGCTGTCACGTAGAGTTCGGGTCCAAGTAAGGGCTCCCGGCGAGAACGTCGCGCAACACGGCACCGAAACAGGCGCTAAATACCCGCATAAGCGCAGGCGACAAGGGGGCATGTCGTAGGTCAAAGCGTTAGCGGCTCCTGCCGCGCCATAAGCTGCGATTCCAACCGCATCGAA
>JASHRR010000695.1 GCA_030037185.1 Xanthobacteraceae bacterium
GCGCGGGCGCGGCAGGTCGATCTCGACCATGCGTTTCACCCGGCCGGGCCGGTACGTCATCACCAGAATGCGATCCGCAAGCTGAACCGCTTCCGTGATGTTGTGGGTAATCAGCAGGGTGGTCTGTCTGAGGTCCTGCTGAATCTGCAGCACCTTGTCGCCGAGCAGCAGGCGCGTCTGCTCGTCGAGCGACGCGAAAGGCTCGTCCATCAAGAGGATCTTCGGCCCCGAGGCGAGGGTACGGGCGATCGCAACCCGCTGGCGCATGCCGCCGGACAGCTCGGCCGGATAGCGGTTGTCAAAACCGTTGAGGCCGACCAGGGCCACGAATTTCTTGGCCTTGTCGAGCCGTTCGTTTTTGTTCATCCCGGCAATTTCGAGCGGAAAGGCGACGTTCTCGATCACGGTGCGCCACGGAAAAGTCGACTCTTCCTGGAACACCATTCCGATGGCCGGATGCGGGCCGCGCACGGTCTCGCCGCCGACCGCAACGGTGCCCTGGTAGCCATCGATGAGGCCGCCGATGATGTTGAACAAGGTAGATTTGCCGCAGCCGGACGGGCCGATCACGGCAAGAAACTCGCCGGGACGTACGCTGAGCGACACGCGCTCCAGCGCAGCCAGCGGTCCTTCGGGCGTATCGAATTTTTTGACGATGTCGTCGACCACCAGAATGCCGGCATCGGCGGGCGTTTGTGCGCCGGCGGCACCTGATTTTGGCAATGTCGCTACGCCCGCCATGAATTTCCCCGGCACGGACCTAAGCCCGGATTGAGCGAATCCGGCAATGGCCGCTCGATGCGGCAATGCCGGCCCCGGGTCTCGCTTCGCTCCGCCCGGGCTACCGCCGCTAGGGGTCGTTTGCCTTCCACGCTCTAAAATTCTCTCCGCTGCAGGCGAAGGAGCTAACCCGACTTCCTGTGCGACACCGCACCGGAATCGCGAGCGCCATAACCCGGCTCGATGCGCACGTCGACCACCGCCACTTCGCCGTTCTCCACCACCGCCACGGCCTCTGCGAGCGCCGTCGCCAGCCCCTCGCGCGCGACGATCGGCCCAAACCCACGTGCGCCCTGGGCGCGGGCGAGCCCCGCCATGTCGATCTCCGGATCGAGCATCTTCTGGCCGATCCATTTGTTGTCGACAGGCCGGTTGCGCAGGATTGCCATCCGCTCCTGGTGAACCTCGTCATTGTAGAACGATCGATTGTTGGCCACCACGATGAGGAGGGGAATGCGGTAGTGCACCGCAGTCCACAGCGACGTCACCGACATCAGGAAGTCGCCGTCGCCGCAGACGCCGACGGCAAGCCTGCCCGATCCCTTAAGGGCGAGCGCGGCCCCCACCGATATTCCGGGGCCGCCGCCGACACCGCCGCCGCCATCCGACCCAAGGAAGTCCAGTGGATGGCGGAAGTGCCAGAACGAGCCCTGCCACGATAGCGGCAGATGTGTGAGCGTGACATCGCGCCGACCGACCGCGCCGCGCAGCGCGTGCGCCAAATCCTCGATGCCAAGCGTCCCCTTGCTGCCGGTCGGCTGATGGAGAGCGCGTCGCGCTCCTGTCGGCTTCGACCGAGCCTCCCCGATCTCCTCCACGAGCGCCGCCGTCGCCACGTCCGGGTGGGCCGCGATGAACAGGTCGACCGGTGGCAGGCCCTGGTAGTCCATGCTCCAGCCGTTGTGCACTTGGTGATCGAGCGAAATCTGGATCACCTTGCCGGCCGGCGGGCTGCCGAGCGACCGCAGAGTGCCGTTGAGATCGACCCAATCAAGGCTCAGGATGACGTCGGCCTCTCTAAGGTGCGGCGTCAGCTCGTCCTTGGTGAAAGGCTGCGGCGCATCGAGATGCAGCGGATGGTCGGTCGGAAACGCGGCTGCGACTTTCGGCGTCGTGCCGACGTAAGCGCCGATCGCCTCGGCCAGAGTCACGCGCTGCTTCCACGCGGTGACGTCGCGCGACACGCGGCCGGCGAGGATGACCGGGTGTCTCGCGCCCTTGAGCCACGCGGCCGCTTGTTTGATGTGGTCGGCGGGGGCGGCGCTGAGGACGGGCGGCATGTAGCGACTGGTGTCGATCGGCGGCAACGGCTTGTCCAGCGCCGCTTCCTGCATGTCGGCATCGAGATTGATGTAGACCGGGCCCTGTGGCGAGGCGTTGGCGAGCCAGGATGCCCGCAGCAACGACTCCCGCGCTGCCGCCGCCGACGCCGGCTGATCGTCCCACTTGGTATAATTGCGCACGATCGCGCCCTGGTCGGCCGCGGTGTGAATCCAGTCGATCCACGGCCGGCGCTTGGCGGCATCGACCGGGCCGGTGGCGCCGAGAATAATGACCGGCATGCGATCGCACCAGGCATTGAAGATCGCCATGGTGGCGTGGAACAGGCCGACATTGGAATGCACGGCCGCCGCCATCGCCTTGCCGGTGACTTTGGCGTAGCCGTGCGCAATAGCGACCGCCGCCTCCTCATGCAGGCAGAGCAGCATCTGCGGGCTCGCATTGCCGATATGGTTCACCAGGCTGTCGTGCAGCCCACGGTAGCTCGCGCCTGGATTGAGCGCGATGTAGGGAATATCGAGATCACGCAATGTCTCCGCCACCGCATCGCTGCCAAAGCCCGCCGCGTTGGTGCCTGACGGGATCGGGCGCTCGATGGCGGCGGTATCGAGCTTGCTGACGTCGACCAGCCGGCTCTCGGGTGGGAGCACTTCGCGTGTGGACATGGGTTACTTTCAGACGACAGATGACGGATGACAGATGGCAGACAACGGAACCCAGACGTCATCTCTGTGCTCCGTCTGTCATCTGACACCCGTCATCTGACATCATCAGGAGCTTTGGCGCAACCGGGCCAAGACCTGGAGACCCGCATAGCCGTCGGCTGGCGACATCCCGACCTTCCGCTGGAAATCCCGGACGGCGCGCTGCGTGTCGCGACCGACACGGCCGTCGCTGCCGTCGGTGTCAAAGCCGAGTGCGGTGAGGCGGCGCTGCAGTTCCTGCACCTCGGCGAGCGTCATCAGCCGCTCGCTGCCGGGAAACGGATGCACGAACGGACCCTCACCGCGGATGCGGTCGGCAAGGTGCACGACGGCGAGAGCGTAGGAAAATGCCGGGTTGTAGCTCATGACAGCAGAAAAATTCTGCCCGATCAGAAACGCCGGACCGCCCTCGACCGGTGCGGTCAGCTTGACCTTGTCGTCCGGGCGCGCAAAGGCGGCGCCGTCGGCGCGCGCCACGCCGCGTTCGCGCCACGCCGCGTAGGTGCTATGCTTGTGGTCGCTGCCATGCTGGTCGGGCAACGTCACCTCGCATCCCCAGGCTTCGCCGCGGAGGTATTTGCCGCGCTCGACCAGAAAACGGGCCGTACCGGCCAATGCGTCGTCAGGAGGGCCATAGGGCGAGATGCGGCCGTTGTGATCGAAATCGACGCCCATGTGCAGCCATACCTCGGGCATCCATTGCGTATGGCCCATTGCGCCGGCCCAGGAGCCGATCATCTCCTTGGGCTCGCTCCAGCCGCGCTCGATGATCACCAGGGCGTTGAGCAATTCAGCTTCCCAGTAGCTGCGGCGGTGCGGCTCCCCCCAGGCGAGCGCCGCAAGCGCCGGGATCACCGGCCGCATGTATTTGGGATTGTCGATGACGTCGCCGTAGCTCGACTCGATGCCCCACACCGCCAGCATGGTGAAGCGATCGACACCGTAGTCGCGCTCGATGCGCGCGAGCAGCGCCGCGTAGTCTTTGGCGCGCTCCTTGCCGGTGATAATCCGCCAATCGGACACACGGCGGTTGATGTATTGCCAAAGCGCCTCGGTGAATTCGGGCTGAGAGCGGATCTCGGCGTAGACGCTGGTGTCCGGCTTGACCGCTCCCATCACGCGTGCATAGGTCGTCTCCGACACGCCATGCGCGGCCGCGCGGCGGCGAAAATCATCGCGCCACGCCTCGAAAGAACTGCTTGTGCTCTGTGCATGGACATCAAACGGCACCGCCGCGCCGGCGCTCGCTGCGAGCAGTGCGCGCATCAGAAACGCGCGGCGGCTGAGGGTTGAGGAGGGACGATGGTTCACGACGTTTAAACCTTAAGTTCGAAGAACTCCCTCCCACGCCGCATCTCGCAAATATTGTCCGAGATATGCAAGCCAATCGGCCCGGGTCGGGTGCGACAGACACGCGCGATCGCTTGTCGCGTACCGCTGATGAACGAATCTTAATCGGCCCGCTCGCGAGGCGATCGCAGATCATTCCCGGCCGGTCCCGCCCGCAGCTTGACATCCGGCCGGCCCAAAGGTCTGCCCGGCGCCATTACGTCCGTTCATCGGATCTGTGTGGAATGCGGGGACAAGGCATCGCGCCGCTTCGTCGAATCAGCGTACGGGCGCAGATTAAGAGTTCCGATCATTCCAAAACGGCTGTCTGGCAAGCCCCTGCAGCTGATGAGTGACGCGCTGGCTTCGCGCGGCAGGCGTCGGGCGGAACAGGTGGGCCAGCGTTGGCAAAGGCATAACACAACATAGCGTAACATGGCACCCACAGGGGTTGCATTCGTGCGCCACCTGCAACTGAAGCGGTGTTCCAACTCTGGGCAGGACTCTGAAATGACGGACTTTGACGTTGAAGCGTTCGTCGCTGAGCTTGATTGCATGGGCGTAAAACTGACAGCGATTCCGCTTGCAGACGGCAAGTTGCGCGTTAGTCGCTGGTGCATGTTGAACGCGAACAAATATGCCCAGCAGATCGAAAATCTTTGGAGCACGCAAATTGGCAATCACCGCGAACGCATCGACGCTCTGG
>JASHRR010000696.1 GCA_030037185.1 Xanthobacteraceae bacterium
TAAGAGCGCCTGCTTGGGAAGACCGAGCCACGTCCGTCAATCCAGCTCTGCATCGGCTCGAACGCCCAACCATCCCCGCACCCAAGACCGCAGAGTGTGCGTCTCGACCCGCAAAGCGGCGGGCCGACGACCTTCAGCATCCGCGTCAGGCGCATTCGCGTCCGCGAGCTTGATGCGGGTGGGCCACCCGAGGAAAGTCTCCGGTATCCGCTCGTCCAGATGAGCAATGATGACCGCGTCCAGCCGGGCTTGATCCTCGGGCGAAAGGAAAAGCAACACGCGAGGGCCCCAGTTGTGGTCGGTGGACATGAGCGTGTCGAACCCCAGGATCTCCGAACCGTAGCCGATGAGCGGCGGAGTAGCGCAGGTCGGGAAACTGCCGCGCCAAGACCGGCTCCACCAGGTCGTGGAAATAGCGACGCGAGAGTTCGACACCGGGAACGAACCGCATGGGACAGGGTTCCTCTGCGTTAGACGGATCATGGCTTCCGCCTACGAACATATGCTGGCCGGCAATCCGCTCGTCCATGGGCTGGCTTGGGCGATCATGGGCAAAGAGCCGTTCGGTGACTATCCGATCGAGTATGCGCGGCGCCCGACCGGGGGCATCTCCAGAAAGATGCCGGGACATCGCCGCTCCTCGACGTACACCGTGAACCACCCACTCGTTGCGACCGCTCACGCCGTCGTCGGTCGTTCGTCAGTCCACGAACGCCTCGAAGGTGAAGTAACCCGCTCTCATGCCAATGATCGAAGCGCACACCGCCCCTCGAGTGGCGCATCCTTCAGGTGACCTTCGGAATCATGATTCACTCCATTGCTTGGACGTCATTCGCGTTCCATCCAGGCCGCAGCCTGGCCATGAAGAAGGAGTCCACATATTTCCCGGCGCGAAAGGCGTGGCTGCGAAGGGTTCCCTCCACCTCGAAGCCGAACTTTTCGTAGAGCCGGATCGCCGCCTTGTTATCTACATAAACCGTCAATTCAAGCCGCTTCAGATCAAGCCAATTGTCAGCAACGTCGATGAGCGCGGCCACGAGTGCAGAGCCAATGCTGCGCCTTTGAAAATCATCGTGGACAGAGATGCCGATGTCGCCGACATGACGGCGGCGCCCTTTGCGTTGCTCGATGCCGGCGGAACCGACGATACGTCCGTGGAGCACTGCGACGATTCCGGTGCTTTCCTCGGACGAGTTTTCCATCATTTTCCGCCATTGGTCCTTCCGCGTGTAGGGCAGCCGCAAGGTGCCCCATCGAACCTTTGACAGCTCCGTAAGGGCGGCTATCTCCTCCCAATCGCTCGGCTCACGGGCGCGGATGATCAATCCCGCTGGTAGAGGTGGTGCGCTGCCCGGCAGAGGTCCGGCGATTTTGGTATCGACGCAGGAATCCGGCATGTTGTCCTCCATTGTTGCGGCGGACCTGCGGACCGGGCCAAATTAAAAATGCCCCGTCCGAGGTCGGCGGGGCCTGTTAAAGAGCGCGACACGTAATGTCAGTGCGCAACGTCCTCCACTGGCCCGCCGAGGCGGGTCATTTCTTGGTGCGAACAGATTGTTACGACGTGACGCATGGCGATTTTAATATCCTAAAACACGTTTAGGGTAAATAGGCTTCTCATTTCGATGTGGGGCGACACTTGTAGATATCGTCGCCGGATGCGCGGTGGTCACGACCGGCCATGGGCGGCCCGGCGATCCGCATCGCGGATCGCCGCCGAGCCTAAAGACCTCACTTGGTCGAAATAGAGCGTCCGGCGTTCTAACAAAATGCTGACGGACGAGCGGGCGAAATTCGCGCGGGTAAACCATCGTAAATGTCGATACAGCCCGGTCGCTGATGGCTTGACCACCAGGCAATCAGCATCCTACCGATTCAGGCGTAAGTCCCGCCTGTGTTGGGCAGTTGCCGACTTGCAGGGATCAGGAAAAGAAACGCATCAGCTCGCCGTGCGCAAAAGAATCGCCGCCAAAGACGACGGAGAGCGGCCGACGCATTTCGCCTATTAGCTTGATGTCCTCAATGCTGCGAGCCACATAAATCGCGGCGCCCGCCAATTTCGGGTCGCGAATCACGGCGCGGCCACTCGGATTCACCAAATGAGTGCGAAGTCCTCGATTCGTCGAGGCGCGCTCGATCACCTCGTTGATATGTTCATCCTAAAAGCCGTAGCCGATCACCATGAGCTTGGAGTTGCCCTCGTTTAGACGGGCCGGAAACTCCTCATGGTACCCGCGCAAAACCGGGAACCTATCGATCGCGCCCGTTTTCGCGTCGCCCATAATCAACAGCTGCTCGCCTGTCTCGGTTCGCCAGTTGCTGGAGCCGTGAAGTTTGTAGAAGGGCTGGAGCAGACCATGAGGCGGGCTGGGTGTCGGCCTCCACGTGACGGTGGTCCAGTCAATCGGGCCTGCATGACCCGGTGGTCGCGCCCACTGCATCCCGGGTGCTATGACACCGCTCCATTTCCCAGGCGGACCAAAGAACGGCGTGTAATGGATTTCGAGAAGCAAATCCTGATTCAGCGAAAAGATGGCATCGAATCGCGCAAGGAAGCTTTTCACCGAGAATTTCACGTCCCTGTTGAACTCGAAGTCACTCATCGTGGCGAAGGTTTTATTCAGGCGCGAGAACAGCCCAATGACTGCATCCTGAAAGCGGATTTGCCCGTTGCCCCCTGGGCCGGCGGGTGCAGCCGAGTGGAATCCTGCGAACGCATCCTCAAAAGGGCCTCGCCGAAGGGCGTTTGCAATCACTGCATCGTCGTGAAGCTCGCCGAGAAGACTTCCGGTGATTTCTTCGGAGAGCGGACCACCTTGCGGCTGAACCCCGCGCCGACTAGCAAGTAATGCCCCATAAATGCCCCCAACCGCTATCAGGTTTACGACCTGCTTAGATCCCGAAAGGCCATCACTTTCCCCGTTTCGGTTTGGCGGTTTCAGCCGCTTCGGCAGCGATCCCCTTCTCTATTAGTCTGCGGATAGCTTCCGATCGACCTGGAATGTCCGGCTGCTTGCGTCGCCAATTATCAAGCATCTCAAAGAGTTCTCTGGAGGCGCGCATATTGAAGCGCCCTAGCAGGCTGCCCGAGCGCGTTTGCAGGACGAACGCAAGGTGCAGAACGTCAGCTCATCTAGGGTTAAAACCTCATTAACCCTGTTGAGATCCAATGGGTTGGTCCGATTCGGGGGACCAGCCGATGCGAGCGAACTTGTTTTGGTTAGATGACGAGCGGTGGGCGAAGATCGAGCCTCTCATTCCAATGAATCGACCTGGCCAGAAACCGCGGAACAATCGAAGGATTTTGAGCGGGATCATTCATGTGCTCAA
>JASHRR010000697.1 GCA_030037185.1 Xanthobacteraceae bacterium
CCCAACGATCCGTTTCCCAATCTGCCGATTCCGACCGGTACCCAATCGGGCGGCGCCAGAAGCCATACCGCCGCCGCCGATCATGAAGGCAATATCTGGGTGTCGGGCCGCCCGCTGAAAAAGTTCGATCCGCGCACCGGGAAATACACCTATTTCGCCGAACAGGTGCCGGATTCCTACGGCATCGCGTTCGATCGCATCGGCAATCTCTGGTTTGCCCAGTTCAATTCACGTGACCACCAGGACATCGGCATGGTGGACGTGAAGACCAACAAGATCACCAAGTTCAAGCCGCCCGAAGGCGTGACGCCGCGGCGGCTGAAGATCGATTCCAAGGGAATGGTCTGGATCGGCGACTATTTTGGCGGCAGCCTGACGCGCTTCAACCCGCAGAACGGCGAATTCAAGGTGTTCAAGCTGCCGGGCCCAATGCCGACGCCTTACGGCCTGGAGGTCGACCGCGACGACAACGTATGGTACGCGTCGATGTACACCGACGTGATGGGAAAGCTCGACCCCAACACCGCACAGGTGACGGAATATCCCTCGCCCTACGGCGAGCGCGGCACACGCGATATGGTGGCCGACGCCAAAGGCCGGATCTGGTACGGTGCGCAGCCCTATTTCAAGGTCGGCTACCTCCGGGTGCGGACGCAAGCGGAGAAGGCTGCAGCATTGGGGCGCTAGTGTGCCGTTACTTCATGCCAATGCCATCGCGGGTGGGCGCGCCGCCGCCGCGAATGCGGCGGCCCGGGCTCATTGCCCCGCCAATCGGCGATGGTTGGCGCCCCTCTCCCGCTTGGCGGGGAGAAGGGCGGAAATTTGACGCGCTCGTCGCGCCTATTGCGGGGCCTCTCCGCAACCGCCCAGTGGCAAGTCTGTGCGTGCGGAAAGGCCCCCTCTCGAGAGCCGCCGATTGACGGGCGTAAACGCCTTACGGCATGCGGGGAGAGCCAGCAACGTCGTGGCGCCACATGCGGTTGCCGTGGCGTTGATAGCGTGGAAGCGGCCGCCGCAAAACGGAGCAGCCGCGTTCACTTCGTCTTCTTCCACGCCAACTCCGCCCGAACATAGCCGGAGGTCGACGGCGCGGGAGTGTTGTACGTCAGCACTTCGTCGGTGATCGCGGTGACGGCACGCTTCTGGGTAGTCGCATCCCAGTTCGGAAACGAGCCGGCGGCGATGCGGAAGGTGACCGTCTTGTTGGCCTCGTCCACCGTGTAGGTGCCGAAATGCGAGACCATCCCTTGGACAGCCGCCCTGTTCTCGTCCGCCGTGCCTTTGAGCCGATCTTTCGAGGCGAAAGCCGGACGGCCGTAGCGGACGATCTGCAATGAATAGTGTCCGTCGGCCGTGAAGATGAGGGAACCGTCAGGATTGGGACCGAACCCCGGGACGTGCGTGCCGTCATCCTTGATGTCGTCGGCGAGCAGCAGCGTCCAGCTTCCGACCAGCAGGTCTTTCATGGATTTCTGCTGGGCGCTCGCGCCGCCTGGCAGCATGGCCAGACCCATCACCAGTGCCGAAATGCCGACAATGTTGCGTCGATACATGGTTCTCCTCCGTTGCACCTTTCACTCCCGATCCCGCCGACCGGCGCCGCTTTTCCTCCGCGGCGTATCGAGGGGGGGATTTTCCCTATTCTGCGGCAGCTTTCAACGGGGACTTCGATTCGAGCGGATGTCGATCGCTCTGAAAGATCACCAAGCCCGGCTACGATGCGGGGCAGCCGCCAAGCATTTCAACCTGGAGGCGGGGCTGCAGCTGATGGTGCCGAAATGTGCTATTTCAGGTAGCAGTTTGACATTAACATTCTGCCATCGTGCAAAATCACTGGCGAAGCGATGCGTTTGTCGGGCTCACCAAGGTCTCTCTCTCCGCTCGAGCATGAAGCCGGTAGATTCCAAGGCGGTCCTGAAGTACGTTGCCGCCAATTTCCGGGTTTCGTTAAAGCTGACGATCAATAGGACCGTTTCCGGTACGGCGATCCGATGTGAGCCGGATGGCGGCGCAAGAGACCGCGATGGCTCGCACAACGCCGCCGGGCGGATCCGTTTGAGTCGGGGCTCTCATACAACAACATAATGAGAATGGATCGCACATGACTGGTAGACCAATCGCATGGCTGGCCCTGCTCGCGTTCGCCGCTGTGTTGACGGCGCGGGCGGCCAGCGCTCAAGTCACCTTGTTCGAAGGCGCGCGCATCATTCCCGGCGACGGCGGCGCGGTCATTGAAAACGGCGCACTCCTTATCGAGGGCGGCGCCATCACCCGCATCGGCCGCAAGGGCGAGATCGCGCTGCCGGCGGATGCAAATCGGATCGCCCTCGACGGCAAGACCGTCATGCCGGCCATCATCAGCGCCCATGTTCATCCGGGATTCCAGCGCGGCCTCAGCTATTCGGCAGAAAACTTCACCCGCGAGACCATTTTGGACGATCTCAACCGCGCCCTCTATTTCGGCATTTCCACCGTGATGTCGCACGGCATCGAGAAGGGCGACGTCATGTACCAGATCCGCGCTGACCAGGCAGCCGGCCGCCTCGGCGGCGCACGCCTGATGGTCGCCGGACGCGGTATCGGGGCGCCGAACGCCGGTCCGGGTGCAGCGGCCTATGCGGGCATCGCGTATGAGATCACCACCCAGGATCAGGCGCGCAGTGCTGTTGAGGAACTTGCGGCGAGACACGTGGATGTCGTCAAGATCTGGGTCGACGACCGCGGCGGCCGCGCTCCCAGCCTGCCGATCGCGCTGTCGCGCACCGTGATCGAGGAGGCCCATCGCAATGGCCTCAAGGTTTCTGCCCACGTGTTTTATCACAAGGATGCGGTCGAGCTTGCGGCTGCGGGCGTCGACAACTTCGCCCATCTGGTCCGCGATGCCGAAATGAGCGACGCCCTCATCGCCACGATGATTGCAAAAGGCATCTATGTCATGCCGAACATCGGCGCGCCCGAGCGCGGCATTCACACCGCAGTTCCGGCCTGGTTCGACGAGCCCTACCTGGCCGGCCTGCTCGCCGATACGGAGCCGGCCGACGTGATTGCGCGGATGCGCGCCTCGTTCACCAGCCGCGACGCCGCCACCGCTGCGCGCAACCGGCGCAACTACGCGATCCTGCAAAAGAACGTGGCGAAACTTGCCGCCGCCAACGCCCGTATCATCCTCGGCAGCGATACCGGGCTTGAAGACCATCCCTTCGGCTTTGCCGAGCAGAAGGAACTGCAGATGATGGCGGAGGCCGGCATGACGCCGACCCAGGTGATCATCGCAGCGACCAGCCGCTCCGCCGAGTTCGTCGGCCTCAAAGACCGCGGCGTCATCGCGCCCGGCAAGCGCGCCGACCTCCTCGTGCTCGACGCCAATCCGCTCGACGATATCCGCAACACGCGTCGCATCTTAAGCATCTATCTCGCCGGCAAGGAGGTCGACCGCGCTGCGCTCAAGACTTCGGTGATGCGGGCGGGGAACTAGAGCACCGCTTTAAAGGAACCTACTCAAGCGAGGCAGCCTTGATGTCTGGTAGCTGCTTCGCCGAGGGCAGTTTCACTGCGCTCCCCTTTCCACAGCCTACGGCAGCGGTAGCTGCCTTCAACGCCGCAAAGCTCTCGGCGTATTTCTCAAGATTGCGAGCCGCGTTTAGAACGCGGTCGCATTCAAAACCGCAGTCGTCGCACCTGAAGGTGCGTTCGTTCAAATCCAGCGTATCTTTAACCATGCCGCAGCAAGAGCAAATCTTGCTTGAAGGAAACCAGCGGTCAGCGACCACTAGTCGAACGGTGCAAGTTCGCGGCGGTTAGGTTAAGGAGTTCGCTGGCAGGCTGAACAGAGTCCGCTGAACAGAGTCTAGCGTACGCCGGTTTTTCTGGTCCCGGTCCTGTTGCATGATCTGATGCGGTGGGCGCCGTTGTCGGTCCTCAAGCAGGACA
>JASHRR010000085.1 GCA_030037185.1 Xanthobacteraceae bacterium
CCGCTCTCTATGCATTGAGGCTCGGCTCGGCCCATTCCGAGTAACCCTCGTCCAATTTTGCATACGCAGGGCGGACCACCTGATTTGCCGGCTACTTATCGTTAACGCTTTCTTAACGAAATACCGGCGTGGGACCGCCTCGCGTGGGCCTGCCACGGGGGGGAGCGGCGGGCTTGAGGAACGGACATAACGTCTAGATGACGGCACGATGTAGCCTGTGTGTCAGAATGCGATTCAAATGAAATACCTATATACCGTTGCGGTTGCCATGCCGCGCGAAGCGGGTCCGAAAATCTTCAAATGCATGACGCTTGCCTTGCAGCCTCTCTCGCGTGATATAAATTCAGCGAAATTCAAAAAAATCAGGATGAAATCAAATGTTGCGTGGCGCCGGGGTACTTCGGACGTACCGCTCATGTTATCAAACGTTCTTGCGGATGGTGCCTCCACCCCCCGGTCTTCAAGACAAAGCCCGCTATTCCTGACGCGAATCTGCTGGCGGCCTCCGCCCAGGTCAACCAGCTTGAATAGCTCGTTTCAAACAGGGTAGAGCCGCTGCAGCTCCACTGAATCAATGAATCAGGTTTCCAGGGCCAAATTTCATCCCGTCCGTGAATCCGGTAGAAACCACTGCCCTGATCGACAAAATTGAACTCCATATTGATGGACTCCGCAGGGTTAAGGAATGATGGCCTGGCCGCTGTTATTCGTGTTTCCTCTGATAGTGAAACACAGCCCGGTTGCCTGAGAGACAATCAGACAATCTGATGCCTCCCTTCGTGAAGGGATGCTTCAAGGACGGGGCCGAGGAGCGTCTCCATTTTTCCCGCATGCTCGCAGTCTTCGCTGTTGGCTGCGAAATGCGACTTCTCCGCTTCGGAATAGCAGCGGTAGAGTGGCTGGGCGCCCGGCGTCGGAAACACCCAGCCAACGCTGCGCAAGCGTTGGTAGGCACATCTTCACAGGCATCGTTTTTCAGCATCAGCGTCGTGGGAGAAAGCGAGGCCCATGCCGCCCGCTACCCATCTCACGCTCACGGTGTCGCCGGTGGTCGGCCAGTATGAGGCGCTGCCGCCGGTGCCACTGGTCCTGCCAGAGTCGCAAGCTGTTTCGTTGGAGATCCAGCCTAGCAACGTCTTGCCCGCGTACTCGGATAGGCATGAGCCATTGTCCACACGACGATGGACTGCCGGTCGGGCCGGGCTTCAGCACCGGGACGGCCCGTCCGCCCATACCCCACGGTTGACTGCCATCGATGGAGTAGGAGTCGGCGGCACCAGTGAAGCCGCGGAACCGACCATGAACAGCGGCGCCGCACACCCCGCCTTCCATCACCGGTCCGGCCGGCGATGCGGACCGGCTCGCTAACACTCGTGCTTTGTCGCCAGGCAACGCTCGCTCGGTGAAAGTCCGAGGAGCAGCCAGCAAGGCTCCAGATCTAGGAGGTGGGAGACCTGAGACAACAGCCTGGAATCGTTTGGTTCGGACAGCCCGTCGGCCGACGGCGTGCTCCGCGGCTGCCGTCCCCACTCGCCCAACACACGGTAAGCGCTCGCCCGGGTCATACCCATCGTATCCGTGATCGTGGTGGCACCGAGCCCCTGCGCCGGCCGCCAGTGTGAATGGGGGTGCCCTCCAAGCGGATTGGAGGGGGATAGCTGCGGGAAGCTGATCCACTTTTCCATTGGGAAAGGCCGATGGTACCGTGGAAGAAACAGGCGCACACGGTGTGCCGGGGTGAGGGATCGAGCATCCAAGAACAGACTGTTGGAGTAACGTCGGGAAGCTGCCGTGGGCAGCAGGGACTTGTAACAACCTGCAAGGACTCTCCAAACGAGGCCAAAAGCCGAAGGAGGAGAGAGCCCAACGGGAGCGGCGGATGAGCCTGTACGAGCGAAGAGGGAGGAGTAATGTCCTCTCAGGAGACGGATCACGTTTCCCCAACGGAGGTAGGAGGACCTAGGATGCGCCCGATCTCCTTCATTCTGGTTGCCTTCGCTTTTAGCGCTCCCGCCGTCGCACAGAGTTGGAAGGAATACAGGTATCCCGAGTACGCTATCTCGGTCGCCTTTCCGGCCAGCCCGCAGATCGAAACCACGACCTACCAAATCGCCGCTGGCCGTTCGGTCGCGGCGCGCGTCTATTCGGTTCGTCGAGCCAACGTGGTCTTCAGGATGATGGTGGCCGAACTCGAAGGCACCAATCTTGAGGAGAGCGCCGTTGTCGAGCATGCGATCAACACGCTGTCTCAACAGGCTACGGTCAGGATGAATATTCCCGCGCGCATCTACGAGGTTTACGGCCGTCAGTTGACGGTCGAGGGGGCGGACGGCAGCAGGTCGATGGTGCAATTGTTCGATTATAAGGACCGACTCTACCAGATCGAGGCCAAGGCACTTCCGGGCCAGGACGTCAACAATCCTCAATCCGATATGGTCCGCTTTCATCAATCGCTAAGCTTCAACGACGGCGGTACAAACCGCTCGGAGGAGGCCCTCCGCGCTATTCGCGAGGTCTGTCGAGGTTTGGCCAATCCTGCCTTTGGTGCGGGCTTGGACGATCCGAACTGCGCAAACCGCTAAGCCCGGCGCCAGTGCGGCAGCCGCCAATCGTGTTCATGCGTGTCTTGGCGTAGAGTTACTGAGGCTGGCCACCTCAAATCTCCAACCCGCGCCTCCACGCAAATCCCATTCGATGCCGCCGCCTTCCTTCGCGACGCCGGAGCCGACGTGCTGTCGGTCTTGTGGGGGCACCAGGCTCTCCAAATCGGTGAGGAAGTCACCGAGTCGATGCTGTCCGCGCCGGTGCCGTGTCGGCCATGGCGACGGACGGCTAGCGTCCCGGCGCCATGCCTCGGGCCTTGTAGACCGCCGCCGCGGCCGGGCTCGACAGGAAGCTCACCAGCGCCTTGGCGACCTCGGGCTCTTTGCTGTGGGATGAGACGTACGCGATCAACTCGGTCGGCGTCGAGATGTCGGCCGGTAGCGGGCCGACCACCTCGACTCCGGGCTCGGTGATGATCTCGCTGATGAAGGTGAGGCCGATGTCGATCTCGCCCTTTGCTAGCAGCAGCATGGCGCCGCGACCGCCCTGGGCCGGCTTGATCTTCGGCTTCATCGCCTCCGCTATGCCGAGCTTCTGCATGGTCTCTTCGAAGCTGATCCCGGCGGCAGCGCCGGCCGCGGCATTCGGGTAGGCGATGGCGCGCGCGTCGAGCAGCAGCTTCTTCACCCTTTCAGCGGTGGAAATGTCGGGCTTCGGCTGGCCCGTGCGCACCGCGATCCCGACCTCGACATGGGCGAGCGGCGTTTCGCTGGCTGCCACGACGTTGCCGGAAGCGATAACGGGCGCGAGCGGAAGCTGGACCACGGGCACGTCGAACGCCTCACCCTTGATGACCCGTGCCTTGGTGCCGCCGCCCGATCCATAGGTCGCTTTGACCTTGTGACCGGTCTGGGCCTCGAATTGGGGAATGAGGTCGTCGAGCGCGGCACGAATGCCGCCAGGCGCAATCAGCGTGATTTCGGTAGCGTTGGCGTGCGCACCGGTAAGCGCCAGCGCGGCGACCGCAGCCAGTAACAGATGTCTCATTGCAGTTCTCCCGAAACGTCGCTGTATCATAGAGGAAGCCAACGTGAGGGCAACACGGCTCGCACTATTGGCGGGCGTTTCGTCCGCGGAGACCGGGGAGGGAAGGACCTCGCCCAAGGGGAACGGCGGTGCGTTAGCAGCGCAGGTCGGGATCTGCGGGGGCGGGAGCAATCCTCGTCCTAGCGCGATCGCTTATCGTTGCAAATCTTTGGTCTCATCCTGCTACAGGTGTCCCATGCGGTTCGTTCCCGGTGTCGAACTGTCGCGTCGGTATTTCCACGACGTGGTGGAGCCGGTCTTGGCGCGGGAGTTCCCCGCCCTGCGCTACTCCGCCGCTCTGATCGGCTATGGTTCGGAGGTTCTGGGGTTCGACACGCCGACGTCCACCGACCACAACTGGGGCCCTCGGGTGCTGCTGTTCTTTTCGCCGGAGGATCATGGCCGGCTTGAGGCGGTCATCATCGCGCTTTTGGACGAGCGGATACCCGGGACTTTCCTCGGGTGGCCCACCCGCATCAAGCTTGCCGACGCGAACGCGCCTGACGCTGATGCTGAAGGTCGCCGGCCCGCCGCTTTGCGGGTGGAGACGCGCTCCCTGGGGCCTTGGGTGCGGCGATGGTTGGGGGTTGGAGCCGATGCAGAGCTGGATTGGCGGGCGTGGCTCGGTCTTCCCGAGCAGGCACTCTTAGAGGTGACGGAGGGCTCAGTCTATCGCGACGACGACGGCGAACTTGGCGCTCTGCGCCAGCGCCTTGCCTATTTTCCGCAGGACGTCTGGCTCTACAAGATCGCCTGCCAATGGGCGCGCGTCGGACAAGAGCAGGCGTTCGTTGGTCGGTGCGGCGATGTCGGCGACGACATTGGCTCGCGCATCATCACTGCGCGACTGGCGCGCGACATCATGCGGCTCTGCTTCCTGGTAGAGCGCCGTTACGTCCCATATCCCAAGTGGTTCGGGACGGCCTTCGCGCGGCTGTCGTGTGCGAGGGAGATTGGTCCACTGATCGCCGAGGCGCTAAAGGCTGACGATCGGCGAGGCCGAGAAAGGGCCCTCGCTGAGGCCTGTCGGCGCGTCGCCGACTGGCATGTGCGACGAGGCAATCCCGGCGCGCTCAGACCGAGGATCATGACCTTTTCCGAGCTGAACCGCCGCCCTGGAGATTCACCATCCTCATCGGCTATCGCGCCGCCACGCGACTTCGAGGTAATCAATGCTGACGAACTCGCGGAGGTGATGCGCAAGGAAATCCATGACCCGGAGATTGCGGCTCTTGGGTTTACCGGCGCCATTGACCAGTTCAGCGACTCAACCGACCTCATCGATAGCCCGCGCCTCGCCCATGCGGCGGTCAGTGCGGTCAGCCTCGATCGCAAGACCTCCCGGTCGCTGCGAACTGACGAAAGTTAATGATGAAGGTCCCCAGGGGGATTTAGACCGTGAAATCGGTCTGACGGAAATCGGTCAACTGATCCGGCGACATGAGGCTCAAACGAGCCTCCCGCGACTTTCGACAGCTTAGTTAACTCGCACTTTGACTTGCACGAGACCGCTTGTAGTGTATCGGCATGCCTCCGCCAATCCCGGTCGTCCTCGCAGCGTATAATCCCGAGTGGCCGCACATGGCGGCGGTCCATGCTGACCGCTTGCAAACGCTCGGCTCAATCCTCGTGACAGTCCACCATATTGGCTCGACCGCGGTACCGGGATTAGCTGCCAAGCCAATCATCGATCTAATGCCGCTGGTAGACGATTTGGGCAACCTTGACCGAGAATGCCGGCGCGTGGAAGCGCTCGGCTACAATTGGCATGGGGAGTTAGGTATATCGGGGAGACGCTATTGCACTCTTTCCGACGCGATGGGACTTCGCATCGTCCAACTTCATTTTTTCGAAGCGCATTCGCGCGAGGTTGTGCGTCACATCGCGTTTCGGGATTACTTGCGCGCACATCCCGAAGCGGCCATCGCAT
>JASHRR010000698.1 GCA_030037185.1 Xanthobacteraceae bacterium
AGCGCTAGCCTCGACGCCTCGGCAATCCGCTCCATGGTGGCTGCTGCTCGCGCCACCAGTCCCGGCAGAATTTCAGCGCCCGGACTTGCCAAGCTCGTGGCCTCCCTTTTCGATGACGTCAGCGCAATGGTCGCGGCCCCGACGGCGGGAGACGACACAGCGGGCTCAGCGGGCGCGGACCGGCTGCAGGCCCTGCAAACAAGATTTCGAGCCGAACATGACGAGATCGAGGTCGCCCGTATAACCGAGCTCGCAGCGCTGCCGGACGGCGTCGACAGCCTGCATCGACTGATCATGGATCTGCACAAGGGGCTGAACAGACTCTCGGCAGCCTGTGCGCAAGAAGATATCGCGGGGGCTCGCGCGCACGGCTTGTTGCCGGAGGACAGGCCGCTCATCGAGGCCTTCATGCGTGGCGTCGATCGCACGCGCCGTCTCAAATTCGATCATCCGGGCCTGGACACTACCGTCGCACGTTCCAGCTCGCGGCTGGTGATCCAGAACGATATCGGGGCTACCGACGCTCATGTTCTCGTCGTCACTATCGAGGGCATGAACGTCACCGTTACCTACACCGACATCCACCGCGCCCGGGCCAGGTTCTTCGTCGCGCTTTTCGATCGCTTCGCGGTCGAGTGGAGTGGCCTTGGCCGGCAAAGGGCGAAAGGGCTTGCCGAAGGCGACGTCTTTTATCTCCTCACCGGCCGTTACCATGCGGACCCTGACAAAGGACGCGAGGCCTTCCTGGAAGCCATCGGCATGTCGGTCGTGTTCCTGATCGACTGGAACAAGGCGCGCAAGAACCTGCGTAATCTTGTGGACGGCCGCAGTGCAACCCGCCTGCTCGATTGGGCGGCCCGTCAGCGTATCGGCCACCGCGCTTATCTCGAATACGGCGGCAGCGATCTGGTGGCGGCCGCAATCAGGCACGCCGCGCCAACGCGGATCGGTTTTGGCGAACGGCTTGCCGCTGTTCTCGGCTACGACATCGCCATCGACTTCCTCAAAGCGGTGCTGCGCATCGCCACCGAGGGACTTCAGCACGGGCACTCCAGCCGCCTCGTGCGTGACATGATCGAAACCGAGCTGGTTCGACATCTCGACCGCACCGACCGCGCGATGTTGGCGATCGTTATTCGGCAGCTTGGCCTCGCACACGACATCGCGGTGAACATTGCGACTGAAATCGCCGATCGGGCAATTGCGGCGGCGACCAGCTGCCGGGTCGCCGAGGAGTCTGCGCTGGCGTTGCGGGCGCGACGGATCGAGGAAAAGGCTGATCGGATTGCAGAAGACGCACGTGCGATCGCGCAGCGAACGAACGCCAGCGCGCTCGTTGGGCAGCTTATCGACACGGCAGAGCAGACGGTCGACGAGCTTGAGCAGGCAGCCTTCGTCGCCTCCCTCGTGCCCGCCGCGATCGATCCGCCATTCATCACACCGCTCACTGAGCTGGCTGAGGCGGCCGTCTCCGGTACCGAAGCCGCAATCTCTGGTACGGACGCCGCAGGCGAGGTCGCCGAGGGGCGGCGTGCCGACGTCGATGACGCATTTGCAGCCACGCGTCGCCTGATCGACATCGAACACGCGGCCGACGATGCCGAACGTCGCATCACCTCGCTTGTGCTGGGTAAAGGCGGCACCAACGGCGGCGTCGCCATCCTCGAACTTGCTCGCGCGATCGAGCGGTCAACCGACCGCCTTGCTCACGTTGGCCACCTCCTCCGCAAGCACGTGATAGCAGACCTTGCCGCTTGACGATGGGAACCATGGATATTCACCGCATCGGCGACGGGCGCAAGCAAACCTGGCCAGACAACGAGGTTGGCTCCAAGGCCGCCAATCTCGCTCGCATGGCGGCGTTGGGGTTGCCGGTGCCGCCCGCGTTCGTGCTGCCGATCGAGGCCTGCGCCGAAGTGGCGGCAGCCGTCGGCAGCGGGAGCGTCGAGCGCCAGTTAGGCGAGGCCTTGAACGAAGGCATCGGGTACCTGGAAAGCGTCACGAGCACGAAATTCGGCGACCGCCGCCGGCCGCTCCTCCTTTCGGTGCGCTCCGGAGCTGCCGTATCGATGCCCGGCATGCTCAACACCGTGCTCAATGTCGGCTGCACCTCTGCGGCGACCCGCGGCCTCATCCGGATGACCGGTAATCCGCGGTTTGCCTGGGATTGTCGGCGGCGGTTTCTCGAAGGATTTGCCGAGAACGTTCTCGGTCTCGATCCTTCTCTGTTTGCTGCTCAAGTCGAGGAGATCGCGAGAGGCGCCGGCGTGGCGAGCGAGTCCGACCTTGATGCCGAGGCTCGTGAGCGCCTTGCCGCCGCCCACGAGGCTGCAATCGCCGCGTGTGGCAGCGAGGTTCCCGATGACGCCATCGGCTCGTTGATCGACGCCGCGCGGGCGGTGTGCCGCTCCTTCTGGAGTGACCGCGCCCGCACCTATCGAAAGCTCCAAAAGCTTGAGCATCTGAAAGGGACCGCTGTCACGGTGCAGGCGATGGTGTTTGGAAACCGCGGGCGATCCTGCGGTTCCGGGGTGGCGTTTTCGCGCGATCCGTCGACCGGCAAGGCCGCGCCGGTGATCGATTTTCTGTTCGATTCGCAAGGCGAGGACATCGTCTCCGGACGGCGGACGCCGCGAACCGAGGCGGTTATGCAAGAAGCGATGCCAGGTGTTGCCGCCCAGCTGCGTGACGTGTTGTCACAACTTGAACGACATCTCGCCGATGTCCAGGATGTCGAGTTCACGATCGAAGACGGCAAGCTTTGGATTCTCCAGACTCGTGCTGCCAAACGCACGCCGCGCGCCGCATTACGGCTCGCGGTCGACTTCGTGCACGAAGGGCTTGTGCCTGCGCACGAAGCGATGCGCAGACTCGAGGGTCTCGACCGCGCGGCACTTGCGATTAATCGCTTTGCTGAGACCGGAGATGCGGCTGCCCGAGGGACCGGCGCCGCCACCGGCGTGGCTGTCGGGCGCGCTGCTTTCGATTCCGGCGCCGCGCAGCGCATGGCTGCGCAGAGCGATCCCGTGATTCTGATCCGCCGCGATACCACCACAGCCGACGTGGCGGGATTTTCGGCCTCGGCCGGTATTCTCACCGCGGCCGGCGGCCGCACTGCCCACGCGGCTGTGGTAGCTCG
>JASHRR010000699.1 GCA_030037185.1 Xanthobacteraceae bacterium
GAGTTTTGCGTATGCCTCGTCGATCATTGAAAACAGCTTGCCGACACCGTCGGGATGAGCTGACGCCCATTTGTCCGATACGTGCCACTGCGAATTGAGAGCATCAGGGCTGAAGCCCGCTGCGCGCATAAGGTTCGGGATGTCGATGACGGACCGCTGCTCACCTTTCAGGATCGGCGCGATGCTGAGTGTGCTGAATTGCAACATCCCGTCCACCTCACCGCGCGCGAGGAATTGATTGAGCAGCGGCGGGGAGCCCGAAATCGGCGTGGCGTCCTTCTCAAGATCGATGCCAAAGGCCTGCTTGCCAGCGGCGCGTACGATCAGCCAGTCGAGAAACGTCGTTCCGAAATTGCCGACTTTCTTGCCCTTCAGATCTGAGAAATTCGCAATCGGCGAGCTCGGTCTCGTCACGATCAGATTATTGTAGCGCTGGCGGCCGTGGAAAGCCCGCAATCCGATGCCGGCTTTGCGCTGGCGCATGAGGTCGACGAACGTGCCCGGGGATACGTCGATCGTGTTTCCCCGCAGCATCACGTATTGCTGGCCGGGTGCCGACAGCTCGACTTGCTGCGCGGCGAGCCCGTGCTTCTTGTCGATCCCGAATTGCTGGATGACGTAGGTCACATCCGCTTGGCCGGCTGATTTGATGACGCCGATTCGGATTGGAATTTCGTCGGCCCCGCGGCCGGCGGCAGGAGCCCCAACCAAGGCGACAAGGAAAGCGAATCGGATCATTCGCCTGCGGGACATGCCGTTGCCTTTTGATCCCACGGTTCGAGCGCAGCGACGCCGCGCCCGGCCACCCGACCGCCGACGACGCATTCCGACAGATTGCCGCCCGAGAGATATAAAAATCCAAACGCACTGCCCAATTCGCCGGCGGAATAGAGCCGTGGGATCGGTTTTCCGAAAATGTCCAAGATCTGGCGTCGCGCGTTGTGCACCGGTCCGCCCTGGGTATTGGACACCATCGGCCAGATTTCGCCGCCATAATAGGGCGGTGTATCGATTGGCATCATCGTGCCGTGCGGGCGGCCAAACTTCTCGTCGCGCCCCCGCCGGCATGCGGCGTTCCACCGGCTGACTGTCGCGCACAGCACCGCCGGATCCATGCTCATAAGGAACGCCAGCTCCGCCAAGGTGTCTGCCCTCTTGATAAGGCCGATCTCGACCTCGCGCAGGTTGTCCTCGCTCCATTCGAACTCCAGGCCCACAGCGTTGTAGATCGCCTGCCCCACCGGATAAAGTTTGCGGCCGTTCTCGTCGAAGATCAGACGCGAGGGAACGCGCGGGAAAATCTGGCGGACCGCATCGTAATATTCCATCGGCCGATGGGCCGTGTCCTGGGCGTAGGGCGGGTACTCGTTCATGTAACGCCGCCCATCCTGATCAACGATAATCCAGCACATCTTGGCGCTGGCGGCCGCGTCCCGGCCCGGGAACCAATCCGGCAGGCGCTTTACACGCAGCGCCAGCGGGGTGGGGTGGGGATATTTGAACCCATAGGCACCATGGTAGTGCCACATG
This sequence comes from Xanthobacteraceae bacterium, assembly GCA_030037185.1. Next base: position 1,531 of record JASHRR010000699.1, read on the forward strand.
TGCCAAAGCCCGGCACCGAGATCCTGTGCCATGCGGATGCCGTCACCGGTATTTGCCGTCGTGGCGACTGGCAGCACCGGCGCCTTTTCCCAGTATTGAGCCTTCAGCTCAGCATCGGACTCGAAACCGCCGCACGCGAGGACAACGCCACGTCGCGCCTTCACCGCGAAGCATCGTCCGCTTTGATCGCGAAAACAGACCCCGAGCACCTCGCGATCGCCAGTCGCGATGAGGCGCTCCGCCGCAAAGGCGCAACGCACTTTGATATCGCGCTGGGCGATATTGTCCTGCAGGACCTTCAGCACGCGCCAGCCGTTGCCGGATCGGGCGCCGCGGAAATACGGATACAGCACCTGGGCGTCCTCGAATCCCGGCACTTCGACGATGTTGGCGTCGTAAAAGGTGTCGTAGCCGGGGAACGGATAGTTGCCGCCATTGTGGCGGATGGCCACCTTTGCGCCATTCACCTGCGCAAGATCACGGAGTTCCTGCTCGATCTTCGTCATACCGTCTGCAAGCATGCGGATAATGTCATCCGGCGTCCGCTCGGCGTTGGTGGCTTTCAGATACGCGAATGCATGGTCGGCATTGCGGGCGCAACGCATCGAGCCGTAGGAACAAATGGAGATGCCGCCAGGCATCACCTGCTTTTCGGCAAGCAACACGCGGCAGCCCGCGTCGGCAGCGTGAATGGCGCTGAAGGCGCCGGCAAACCCGAAACCGACCACGACAACATCGAACGTCTCGTCGAAGTCGGGTCTGTTTGGCGATCCTTTTGTGGTCATCCTTCGAAGAATTTTCTTTGTTAGCGGAACAGAAACGCCGCGGGATCAACGGTGGTGACGCCCACGGCCTGTTCGCCCGCGATTGCTACGATCGTATCGAGTAGCTCCTGAGTTGGCTTGATCAGTTCCGCACTGTAGGGCGGATTGACGACGCCGCGTTCGAGGTCCCGATAGGCAGCGATGATCGCCGGATCGGTGATATTGATCCTTTGCGCCAGGGCGGGCCACAGCCCGTCGTCCTGCCGGAGTAACGCATACGCCTCGCCCAACATCTTCGGCAGCCTCGTCAAGGCTTGCGGATTCGCCTTTGCCCATTTCTCGGTGATGATCCACTGAACATAGAACACGTCGGATCGAAAGCCGGCGGCCTTCATTAGCGCCGGCAAATCGATCAGCACCCGCTGCTCGCCCCGCGCTATTGGGGCGAGAGTGAGCGAGCTGAACTGCAGCGTCGCATCGACCTCGCCTCTTGCCAGAAATTGGTTCAGCAAAGGAGGGGCGCCCGAAACTAGCCTTGCGTCGGTCTGAAGATCGACGTTGTAGGCTTTCTTGCCGGCGGCGCGCACGATCAGCCAGTCAAGGAAGGTCGTGCCGAAGGTGCCGACCTTCCTGCCCTTTAGGTCCGCGAACGCGTTGACCGATGAGTCGGGTTTGACGACGAAGGCGTTGTTGTAGCCCTGAAAGCCGTGAATCGCCTGGATGGCGTTGCCGCCCTTGCGTTGGCGCAGCAAGTCGATGAAATTGCCACCCGCGATGTCAGCCGCTCCCGACCGGAACATGTTATATTGCTGGCCCGGCGCTGCGTAATCGATGATTTGGATAGTGATTCCGTATTTCTTGTCCAGACCGGCTTGCTGAACCGCAAACGGTACTTCGCTCTGCCCGGCTGAACCGATGACAGCAAACCTCAGCGTCGGTGCCCCTTGGCTCCGAGCGCTGCCGGCGTCAGCGACCGCAGCAGCCACAAGCGCGAGGGCGAGCGTCGCCAATGCTTTCCGGGCCGTCATGATCTTCTCCGCCGGTTCGAAACGTTTCTTGGCCTCCAGCGCAACGACTACGCGGTCTCATCGTCCGACCACTCCACAATGTCGGGACTAGTCGGCCGGTATGTCAGCACTTGAACCTCAAAGCAGCCGTTGTCGCTCAGGAGCACGCTGCGGGCCTGCGCTTCTTGGAGGTCGATCGGCCCACGCTGCCATTTCCAGCCCTTGTCCACCAGCGATCTCGCCGCAGCCTCGACATCGCCGCTGCGGAAGGCAACATGCAGAAAACGCGGCGCTCCGGCTGCGTCCCTGTTCTCGACCAGCTCTAATTTCATGCCGGTCGGATCGCCGACCATGGCCATGCGGGTGCCGGTGCGCTTGGCGGTCGCGCGCCGAAGGACCTTCATGCCGCCAGTCCTGACCAGGAGCTCGACATAATAGTCGAGATCGGCCACCTCGACAGCGACATGGTCGAGCCTGTCGAGCTTCATGGCCGCCTCACGGCAGAGCGCAGCCTGCCCCGGCCGAGAAGATCATGCGGGTCGAGTTCAGATTTCATCTTCACGATCGGGGCAACGTCGGCAAACAGGCCATTGTCCTCGATCACGTTGCTGTGAGAGTTCTGGTATCTGATATTGTTGGCGTCACAGAACTGCAGCACTTCCTCTATCTTGCCGGGCTCGGAGCCGTTGCGCAGGACGCACAGCGCAGCCGGGAGTGAGTCGCCGTCCATGCCGAGCGCGTCCAGCATCCACTTCGAGCGAATGAATTTCATCTCGACCAGAAGAGCATTGCCGAACCGCGCCTTGAGCAGGTTGACCGTCGCCTCGGGATTCCCGGAATCAAAGTAGATGTGGCAGAAGGCGGCTTGAGGCAGGTAGCGCTTCACCCACAGCATGCGATGACCGTAGACCATTTGTGCGATCGATGGCTTGCTGGAAGGGTCGACTTGCCATTCCTGCCACTCGACTAGAGCGCCGCCGTGGGCCGCGACGAGCTTACTGATGTCCTGCGTTTGCGCGCGATCAAAGATCATCAGTACGCCGGCGCCTGGCTGACGCACCGAGGCAAGTTGGTGCACGCCGGCCATCAACGCTTCTTCTTGGGCGGTGGCGACGCGCACACGGTAGTGCATGTCATTGGAAATTTCGTTCACGAAGGCTGATGCCTGTGCGAAAGTCGGATGAAAGCTTACCGCCTCGAGCCATTCGTGAGCAGCGACGGTGCGCATGCTAACCTGCGTGCAAATGCCGACTGCCCCGAAGGTGTGCAGAAGCGGCTTGACTTCCTCGCCTCGCAACGTCAGCACGCGCGGCTCCTCTTCGACGGTGACGACCTGCACTTGGTCTACGATGTCGTCCCACACTGCGCCATACATGCTGCTGCCGAGTCCGGCATGGCCGCCACAAAGCCATCCCGCAATCGTTGCGACCGAGTAGGTTGTTGTGAGCACCGGCAATTCGCGGGACTTACACCGTGCCGCTTTTTCCATTTTTCCCTGCACCGTGCCGGCCGGCGTGCGCACCATATCGTCCTGGACTTCCGGATCACCGGTAAGGCCGCGCAGATCGATGATGAGTCCCCCGTCCTCGGGCGCGATCAGGCCGAAGTTCGACGTACCGGCGCCGCGGATGATCAGCGGGATCCGATTGCGCGCAGCGATCCGCGTGAGCTGGACCACATCCTCTTCGCTGGTCGGGCGCACTACCGCCTGCACGCCCAGGCCAGCGCCGCGTTCCTTGGTGCGCCGCTCGATCTCGCGCTGCAGGATTGGCGAGAGCCAGGACTCATCGCGTGTCAGGCGCGAGATCTCCTGGCTCGACGATGACACAGCGTGATCGCCAAGTCTCTCGCGAAGCTCTCGCACGACTTCGCTCTGCGGATTGCCCATTCTGCTCTCTCCGCGGCGGTCGCTCATGCCGCCTGCTCGGAAAGGCCGCCCGGCGCATTGCGGTCGATCAAGCTGCGGACCTGCGCGGCGATCTCAACAAGACGCGGGTCATCGACGTGGCGCGGGCGCCGCACGTCCACGCCGACGTCTGCGATCACAGTGCCGGGCTGCGCGCTCAGCACGATGACCCGGTCAGCAAGATAGCATGCCTCCTGGATATTGTGAGTGGCGAACAAGACAGTGCGTTCTTTCTCGGTGCACAGGCACACAAGTTCACCACGCAAGCGCGTGGCAGTGAGTTCGTCGAGCGCCGCGAATGGCTCGTCCAACAGGAGGAGATCGGGGTCGACCGCAAGGGCGCGCGCCAGCGACACCCGCTGCTGCATGCCGCCCGACAGTTGAGCAGGAAATTTGCCGGCCGCGGCGCTGAGGCCGACAAGATCGATCATCTCGTCGGCTCGCCGGCGCGCCTCGCGCTTGCCGGCCCCACGTGCCTCCAGCACAAAAGCAACGTTGTTGCGCGCCGACCGCCAGGGGAGAAGCCGCGGCTGCTGGAACAGACACGCCAGGGTCGCAGTGGCAGGCTCGCGAGCAAATGAGCCCTCGTAGCCGGTGTCGAGTCCGGCGGCGATGTGCAGCAAAGTCGATTTGCCGCAACCGCTCTGCCCGACCATCGCGGTGAAACTGCCGCGTTCGAGGGAAAGGTTGACGCCTTTGACGGCCACTGTCGCGTCGCGGCCGGCCTGAAACGTGCGGCCGATGTTGCGGAATACCAGGCGCGCGCTCATTTGGCCTCCGCGCGGCGCCAGCGGAACGCCCACCGTTCGAGCGGGCGTAACGCGCAGAATTCGAACAGCAGCATCAGCGCGATGAACGGCAGCGCCGCCGCCATCACCCGCTTCATATCCACCAGATTGTAAAAATACTGGATGCGATAGCCGACTCCAGAGGAACGGCCGAGCAGCTCAACAAATATCATCAGCCGCCATGTCAGTGACAAACCGGTACGCGCCGCAGTGAAAATAAACGGCATTGTCTGGGGCAGGATGACTCGCCACAGGATCGTGAATTTGGGAACCGCAAAGGCCCGCGCCATTTCCTGCAATTCCGGATTGATAGCGCGAACGCCATCCCAGACGGCGAAAATCATCGGCGGCGCCACGATCAGCGCGGCCCCGATCATCGCCGCTTGGTCATTCACACCCACCGAGAGGTAGACGATGACAACTATCACAAGCGACGGGATCGACGCGCCGATCGTCACCCATGGCCCAAACATGCGTTCAGCGAGCCGCGAGCGTGCGAGCAACGCGCCAATCGCCAGCGCGGCCGCGAGTGCAATGAAGAAAGCGCCGAGAATGCGGACGACGGTGATGCCGATGTCAGACCAAAGATAACCCTCGCGGTTTGACTGCTCGACCGCCAGAATTGATGCCACGGGGCCCGGAAGGACATCGGCACCCACCAGGTAAGATAGCATTTGCCACACCAACCCGAGAAGAAACAAGGAAGCAACGAGATAAAGCCCCGCACGCAAGCGATCCGCCAATGTGGGCTCGGTAGTCGCCTCATCCAGGCCGGCAGCGGGGAGACGGAATTCCCGCGCTGGTGGAATGGCTCCCGGCTCGGCGCTGTCCGCCGATCTGTCGTACGGCGCTCGGGCCCCTGTCGGCATGACTGTCATCAGCTATGAGGACTTCGGCTTGTCCTGTTTCGAGCAACTATACAACGGCAGACAGGCGGCGCCATGAAATTTCGACCACTATGTTTTTGCGCGAGATATGAGCTCGCCAACTGGCGACGCCCGGTTGACCATCGTCTGCCCGATAGGCCGTGCAGCGGCGTTGCAAGCCGCAAATCGACCGCTATCGAAGCTGAGCAAGCAGGACCACCAGCGGTCAAAATCGGATAACGTAGGCTGGCGCCATCACAAGCTGACTCGCTCGATATCAGGTCAAAGCCGGGCGTACGCTTGCGTATCGGCTCCACCGCAGCGCCAGTATGGAGGGCGATGCACTCGGATTACCCCCGCGACCACTGGGAGATCCCAGCCGACCATACCGGCGAACCGCTCGCAGGAATAATCCTTGAAATTGCAGGCGAGCTTGGCGAAGCGCGCGATGTCGCTGTTGCGCCCGCCAGGCACCAACGTGGCGATGCCAGCATTGAGGATGGCGCCGAGTCACATTGGGCACGGCTCGCAGGTGGCCGAGAGCACCGGCTCCGGAACTGACGCCGCGCAGCTTTCTCGTCGCCGCTGCGATCGCGAGCCTCTCCGCCTGCGCGGTGGCGTCGGACCTCGAGACCTTGAGACTACGGCGGCGAGCAATGACCTCCCCCTCGATCGCCACCACTGCGCCAGACGGCTCTTGGCGCGTGGCGGCCCCAGGTTTCGCCGCTTCAATTGCAATATTTATTAATCACCCATGCGCAGTCCCTCACGGGCTCAGCCCAAGGCGCACACGCCGCGACCCCCGAGCGCAGGGCTGCTGGTGACAAGCAGCTCACAGTGCCGTATGGCGGGTGCGAGACGGCGGTGCTGAAGGGCTGCCCGATCGCCGCGACGAGCTGCTGCCGCGGCGCGAGCGAGCGACGAATCGGACCATAATGACCTTTTAGGATGGTCGAGCCGCGGGCGCCGATTAGCGGCCGCTGCGTCCCGCCACCACCCGTGAAGTTTCCTGGTCGGCGCCGGCGCGGTCACATCCTCCTAGCACACTCGCTCGGGCCGCAGCCCGCTCGGCGCGACTGCGGACCTCACGTGTCTCCGCCGGCATGTTCGCGGGCTACTCCGCCGCTTGCGGGCACGGGGCGGGTCGGCGCGCGCCGGTCATCGCCGTCTCGTAGGCGGCGAGCCAGTCGGTGCCGGCGGGCACGACGATATCACCGCCGCGCGCCTGGCGGGCGAGCTCGGGATGATCGACCAGTTCCGGCAGCTTGCCGGTCGCGCGGTACTCGCGCGCCGCTCGCAGCAGGACGCGCCGCGTCAGGATCACCATTCGGTCGCTCAATGCGAGGTGCTCGCGCGTGCGGTCGACGATCGGCTCCATGCTCTCGATCACCGCCTGATCCTGCATGGTGATGCCGATGATCCCGGAATAGCTGCCGCCGTTGCGTTGCAGGTTGCGGTCGAGGCCGTAGTCATTCGATATGTTCAGGGCGGGGCGCCAGCGCCCCAGCCAGTCGGTCGTGCGCGGCAGGTATTGCAGCGGTCGCGCCAAACCGGACACCAGCGATCCGTCGGCATATTTCAGCGATTTCTGCTTGCCGGCGGCACGCTGCAGATCGATGTTGAAAGTCATAGTGTGCTCGTCGTCAATCGGCACCCAGGCGTTGGCCGACATGTTGCGTTCTAGGCGGTCGCTTGGATAAGTCACCCAGAACGGATAAATGAAGCAGGCAAAGCGGTGGTGTTCGAAACCGGGATCAGCGTCGCGCTGCGCCGAATACATGGTGCCGAATAGCATCTCGCCGACGTTGATGCTCGGCGACTTGTTGATCACCGTGAAGCGGGCTGGATCTTCGGGATCGAGCCGATCGCCGTCGACGCTGCCGACGTGCAGGAACCCGAGGTGCGAGGTGTCGATATCTCCTTCCAGCGCCTGCAGCCAGTTACAGTCGCGCTGGGTCAGCGCGATGTTGTGGTCGTCCGGCTTGGCGAGCGTCGGCTCGATATCGGGCAGGGGCGGCGGCGCCGACTGGCGGGTCCCCATATAGACGAACACCAGCCCGCCGCGCTCCGTCACCCGGTAGGCGGCGGCCTTGACGCCGGCCGGATACTTGTTGTTGTCGGGCAGGTTGGGCTGGTCGAGACAGTTGCCGTCGGTGTCGAACTTCCAGCCGTGATAGATGCAGCGCAGCCCGCCTTCCTCGTTGCGGGCGAAGAACAGCGACGCGCAGCGATGCGGGCAGCGATGATCGAAGATCCCGACCCGTCCAGCGGTGTCGCGAAAGGCGATCAGCTTCTCGCCGAGCAGCATCAGTCGCATCGGACCGCCTCCGGCAGTGATCTCCGATGACAGGCAAGCCGGAATCCAGAACTGCCGCATGAAGTCGCCCATGACGGTGCCGCGGCCGACGCGAACCAAGGCCTCATTGCTCTCTGCGCTGATCATGCTTGCTCCTCGACGATGACGCGCGCGCGGGCGAGGTTACGCCGCGAAGCTGCGATGGCGGGCGCGGTGGCCGCGAGATCGGCCATCGGGGTCTGCAAAAAGCAATTCGGCGGATAGAACGCGGCCGCCTGGTAGAACGGGCGGTACATCTCGAACCGCGCGCGCAGGAGGCTCGACGGCCCGCAATCCTCGCGCCTGGCCCGTCGCAACGCCTCGACGTCGATCCGGGCAGATACCGACGTACTCTCGAGCGCTTCCTCCTGATAGGCGAGCAGCTTTCCGCGATAGTCGAGGATACGGGAGCGGCCGCCTGCCACGCTGCGGTCGCGCGAGAAGCCGATCGATCCGGCCACGTTGGCGCTGACCAGATAGACCATATTCTCGACCGCGCGCGCAACCTTCGCGGCGTCCTGGGCCTGACTCTTCTCAGCGTTGGTCGGGTGCAGGATGATCTCGGCGCCCTGCATCATCATCACTCGTGCCACTTCCGGCACGGAAATCTCGCCGCAGGCGATCATGGCGATGCAGCCGAGCTCGGTGTCGACTACCGGAAAGATTTCGTCCCGGCTGTAGCGGGCGAGATAGGCGTCCATGAAGTCATGCGGCGATGGAAACACCGCGGTATTGATGCGGCGATAGCGCAGGACCACCTCGCCGCGCGGATCGATCAGGAAGCAGGTATTGAAATAGCGACCCGGCCAATCCTCGGCACTCTCGAACTGGTTACCGCCGATAAAGATGCCCCGCCGGCGGGCGAGTTCCTGCAACGGCGCCGTGATCGGCCCCGGCACCGGGTAACATGCCTTGTCGATCCATGCGGCGACCGGCGCGTCGAGCGGCGCGCCCTGGAAGGAGAACTCGGGCAGCACGAACAGACGTGGCGCCTCGGGCGCTGTCAGCGCGTCCTCGATCAGGCGCACGGCGCCGGCGATGTTTCGGTCGATGATCGACCACGCAGCCGTCCGATTGGCGCCGTCGAACGCGAGATCGCTCCTCATCTGCACACAGCAGGCGCGCCATGGTGCGATGTTCATCGCCGTCACTGCGTAACGAGATCGTTGGTGTAGATTTGCCCGACTTCGATCTTCTCCTCCATGCCAAAGTATTTCTGAAGCAGCTCGTAGGTTTGCTGCCAGTCCTCGGCGGCGGTCCAGCCGAACCGATGCCCGGCACTATACTGCGAGTGCAGGAACGGCGGCAGTACCTTCAGTTGTCTGAGCTGCAACTCGCGGTCCACGATGGGGCGCGCTGCCACCATGGCGTTGACGGCAGCCTCGGGGTCCTTGAGGCCTTCGTCGTAGCCCTTCGCCGTCGCCGCCATGAAGCGCTTGAGCAGGTCGGGCTTGGCCTTGGCCGTCGCCCGGGTCACCACGAAGCCGTTACCGAGCACGTTGACGCCGTAATCGGCAAACAGCAGCGGCGGCGCGATCGATTTCTGCGAGTCGACCCGCAGCGCGTCGGTAAAGCTCCAGCCGATCATGGCGTCGGCCTGGCCCTGCAGCAGGGTGGTCGCCACTGCGGCGGCGGTGACGTTGAGCACCTTGATCTTCGCGGCGTTGAGGCCGGTCGCAGCCAGGAAGGCGGCGAACAGCTTGGCGCCGGCGCTGTCGGCGGTGAGCACGACCCTGCGACCGGTGAGCTCCTGCGGCCTGACGATCGGTTTGTCCTTCAGCGACACCAGCGCGTCGGGCGTCTTCTGGATCAGGCCGCCGATACCGACGAGCGGCAGGCCGCGGGCGACCGATTGCACGAGCGCAGCGTAGTTGGCGAGCACAATCATGTCATGACCAGCCGCCGCTGATTGCAGCGCCGGATTGGTGCCCTTGCCGTCAGCGATCTCGATGTCGATACCGTTGGCCTTGTAGTAGCCCTTCTGCAGCGCCAGAAAGATCGGCGCGTGATAGCCGCTCGGCAGCCAGTCGAGGCGTAGCGTCACTGTCTCGGCCGTGGCTGCCGACGTCACGATAACCGCAAAGATCGCTGCAAAGGCGACCGGCATGACCGCGAGGCTGATGCGCCACCACGCGGAAGGTCGTGGCATCATGGCACCCCTTACTGCTTGGACCTCGGCATCCCAACAGCTTCAATACGGCTCGACAAGCCGACATTGTAGGCACTATGTGCCTGATCTGTGCGCATTTGAGCAGGCCTGGGCGCGCGCAATGCTCCCAGCCGCGTGTCAGCCGCGTGGCTCCTCCGCCGGTGACGCTACTGATGCTCACCGCGGATCGAGATGTGCCAGGGGATGAGTCGCC
>JASHRR010000700.1 GCA_030037185.1 Xanthobacteraceae bacterium
GCCGAGCGCCTTCGACAGCGTTCCCATCTGCAGCGGCACCCCGGGCACGCGGCCGTCCGCCCCGGGCGCCGCCGCGAAGGTCGAGCCGCGGCCGTTGCCGACCACGCCGATGCCATGGGCATCGTCGGTCATCAGCCAGGCATCGAAGCGATCTGCAAGCGCAGCGAGCGCGCCGACCGGCGCGAGGTTGCCGTCCATGGAGAACACGCCGTCGGTTGCGATCAACGCGCGTCCATGGCTTTGGCGGTGCTGATCGAGCAGCCTCTCGACGTGCGCCAGGTCGCAATGGCGATAGGCGATCACATTGGCGCGCGCAAGCCGCGCCCCTGCCCACAGGCAGGCATGCGAAAGCTCGTCCAGGAGCACGAGGTCGCGTGGACCGACCAGCGCCGGGATAATGCCGATATTAGCGAGATAGCCTGAGCCGAATACGCAGGCAGCCTCGGCTTGCTTGAAGCGGGCGAGCCGCGTTTCGAGCGCCGCGAACAGGGGATGGTTCCCGGTGACGAGGCGGGAGGCGCCGCTGCCCACCCCGTACTGCTTGAGCGCGGCAATCGCCTGCCTCTTGATGCTTGGGTGCTGCGACAGGTTGAGATAGTCGTTGCAGGAGAATGAAAGCAGGCGGCGGCCGTTGCGCAGAGCCCAGATTCCGTCCAGGCGGGTCGTATCGACCAGGCTCCGCAACAGCTCCTCGCTCTCAAGGCCGGCGAGCTTGGCGGCAGCGAAATCGTCCAGCGAGCGCATGTGTTGAGTGGCCTCCTCGTCGCGCCAACAATGAGCATATCCGCCGCCGAATGGAAGCGCCGCAGCGTCCCGATGGCGAAGTCCGCAGCATTCCGGCACCCGGTTCGTGAACTTCGGAATCCAAGGACCTCGCGGAGGCAGTCATGTTCTTGATCGACAGGTCCTCGGTAACAATCAGCCGATCTTGGCAAGCAATCTCGCCGTCGTCTGACGGATGTGGTTGGTGCGCCGGTTGGCAACCTTGCGAGTGCCGGGCGAGCGGCTTTCTTTGCCTCTTTGGGTTCGAGCGCTTGCCACACAACGCCTTGGCAATTCACGCCGCTCGGCCGTGATGGCATCAGCCTCGGCATGATCCAGCGGTTGCCACACTCCCGATCCGGTTCCTCGATGAGGAGGGACACAAACCATCCATCCGCCTTTTCGCATGATAACGCCGCTGATGATTTTACCCGGCATTCTCGGCCTCCCCGCGAAAGATCGAGGTTTTGAGGCAGGCCGATCAACCCATGTGATCAGCCTCCCCGTTGAGTTCGAGGAGACCTCCACCCCACCCCGGCATCGCGCCTCTGCGATCTCCTTGACGCGGTTCAGCATCTGCGCGTCTGTGCACTTCCGCCGATGCCTGGTACCCAACGGCAAGCTGCACCGGTCTGGGATCGGCACGATGTCTGCTCCGTGTTCGTGAACAACCTCAAGACCACAAGTTCGCACCTGTCAGGTGCAGGAGTTCGCTGGCAGGCTGAACAGGTTTTCTGGTCCCGGTCCTGTTGCATGATCTCACGCGGGGGCGCCGTTGTCGGTCCTCATACAGGACATCGAACAGCAGAAGAATCCTGATTAACAGCCGCGCCCCTTCACCACCAGCCAAGCCTTCGGCTCTGGCTGGAGCACTGGGGCACAAATAGGGTAGTTTTGGCTCACAAGTCCGCATCTCGGACTTGAAGTGGAGCATGATGGGGATTTCTCAACCGCCCCACAAGCGGCAAGGCGATGAGCGAAAGCACCCCCGACTGGTATGCCGCCGGGCTGCCCCATATCTGGCTGCCCTATGCGCAGATGCGCACAGCGCGGCCGCCGCTCCCGGTCATGCGCACGCACGGCTGTCGGCTCGTGCTGAGCGATGGACGCGAGCTCATCGACGGAATCGCCTCCTGGTGGACGGCCTGCCACGGCTACAATCATCCCCATATCGGCGCCGCGGTTGAGCGCCAGCTTGCCATCATGCCACATGTGATGTTCGGCGGCCTCGCTCACGAGGGCGCGTTGACGCTGGCGCGGCGGCTCACTTCGCTGCTGCCTGGCGATCTCGATCGCGTGTTCTTTTGCGAATCCGGCTCGGTGGCGGTCGAGATCACGATGAAGATGGCGATCCAGTTCTGGCTCAACCGGGGTATCGCCGGGCGCACGCGATTTGTCGCGTTCAAGGGCGGCTATCATGGCGACACCACGGGCGCCATGGCGGTGGGCGATCCCGAGTCCGGCATGCATGCGGTGTTTGCCGGCTTGCTGCCGCAGCACTTCATCGTCGATCTGCCGCGCGATGAGGAGAGCTCCGCTGCGCTCCTGAACCTGCTCGATCGCCATGCCGGTGAGATCGCCGGCATTCTGGTCGAGCCGCTGGTGCAGGGCGCCGGCGGGATGCGCTTTCACGATGCCGCGGTGCTGCGGACTCTGCGGGCGGCCGCCGACCGCTACGACCTGCTCCTCATCTTCGATGAGATCTTCACCGGCTTCGGCCGCACCGGCAGCCTGTTCGCCTGTTCAGCGGCAGGCGTTACTCCGGACATCATCACGCTTTCGAAGGCATTGACCGGCGGAACCCTGCCGCTCGCCGCGGCGGTGGCGAGCAGCAAGGTGTTCGACGCCTTCTGGTCGGAAGATCAAAATCGCGCCTTGATGCATGGGCCCACCTACATGGCCAATGCGCTGGCCTGCGCCGCCGCCAACGCCTCGCTCGATTTGTTTGAGCAGCAGCCGCGGTTGCGGCAGGTTGCCGATATCGCGATAGCTCTGGAGCAGGGGCTTGCGCCCTGCCGCGGCCTCGCCGGTGTACGCGACGCGCGCGTGAAAGGTGCAATCGGCGTGGTCGAGCTCAACCGCGTCGCCGACATCGAGGCCCTGCGCGCGCGGTTTGTGGCCGAAGGCGTGTTCATCCGCCCGTTCGGCTCGACCGTCTATCTCACCCCGGCGTTCACGATCTCGCCCGACGAGCTCGCCGCATTGACGGGCGCAGTGGTCAAGGTGGTAGGCGAGCTTTGATCGCTGTCGGCAAACAAGGATCTCACCGCCCGGGGCAATAACATCGCCGAGCGATCGCGCCTTTGGCCACGCCAAAAGCGAGCGCAATTGATCGAAATCGGCTCTCGCTCCAAGGCGCCCGCCGTCAATGCCCGAGCACGGACTTGAGCGTCCGCAGCTGTTCCAAACGGGCCCGCGCCTTGTCGCGGCTCATATCGTTATCAGCATCCGCAACGTCCTCCTCGCAATCTTTGATGGCCTGGGCGATCATGGCGGCATCGATTTCAGCCACCGGCACCGCCTGCTCGGCCAGCACGGTCAGCCCTGTCGGGCCTATTTCGGCCAAACCGCCGCGCACCACGATTCGTCGCGGTTCGCCGTCGCCATGGATGGTTAGAAGTCCGGGTTTGAGCGTTGCAATATACGGTGCATGGCCGGCCATAACACCGAATTCGCCTTCTTCACCCGGAACGTCGACTTGGCTGACCTCGCCCGCGTATAGCAGGCGCTCCGGCGACACCAGCTCGAAATGAAATGTGGCCATCGCGGCTACACCTATACCTCGGCAGCGAGCTTCTTGCCCTTTTCGACCGCCTGCTCAATGGTTCCGACCATGTAGAAGGCCGCTTCCGGCAGGTGGTCGTACTTGCCTTCAACCAATCCTTTGAAGCCCTTGATGGTGTCGGCAAGTTCGACGAACACGCCCGGAAGGCCCGTGAACACCTCAGCCACGTGCATTGGCTGCGACAGGAACCGCTCGATCTTGCGGGCACGGGCAACGGTGAGCTTGTCCTCCTCCGACAGCTCGTCCATGCCGAGAATGGCGATGATGTCCTGCAGCGACTTGTAGCGCTGCAATATCTGCTGGACCTGACGGGCGACGGTGTAGTGCTCTTCGCCAACAACAAGCGGCGAGAGCATCCGCGAGGTCGAGCCCAACGGATCGACCGCAGGAAAGATTGCTTTCTCGAAAATCGAGCGGTCCAGCACCGTCGTGGCGTCCAGGTGGGCAAATGACGTGGCGGGGGCCGGGTCGGTGAGATCGTCGGCCGGCACGTAGATCGCCTGCACCGAGGTTACCGATCCCTTGTGAGTCGTGGTGATGCGTTCCTGCAGCGCTCCCATATCGGTGGCAAGCGTTGGCTGGTAACCCACTGCCGAGGGAATGCGGCCGAGCAGCGCCGAGACTTCGGAGCCCGCTTGGGTGAAGCGGAAGATATTGTCGACGAAGAACAGCACGTCCTGTCCCTGGTCGCGAAAGTATTCGGCGACCGTCAGGCCGGACAGCCCAACGCGGGCACGCGCGCCGGGCGGCTCGTTCATCTGACCGTAGATCAGCGCACATTTCGAGCCGGCCGTCGAGCCGTTGTTCTTTTTCGGATCCTTGTTGACACCCGACTCGATCATTTCATGGTAAAGGTCATTGCCCTCGCGGGTGCGCTCGCCGACGCCGGCGAACACCGAGTAGCCGCCGTGCGCCTTAGCGACGTTGTTGATCAATTCCATGATGGTGACGGTCTTGCCGACCCCGGCGCCGCCGAATAGGCCGATCTTGCCGCCCCGCGCATAGGGCGCCAGCAGGTCGACGACCTTGATACCGGTCACCAGAATCTGCGCCTCGGTCGATTGTTCCGTGTAGGCGGGAGCCGGCTGGTGGATGGCGCGGCGTTGCGTGTAGACAACGGGTCCTGCCTCGTCCACCGGCTCGCCGATCACGTTGATGATCCGCCCGAGGGTGCCGTCCCCGACCGGTACCGAAATCGGCTGGCCGGTGTCGGTCACCTCCTGGCCGCGCACCAGTCCTTCGCTGATGTCCATTGCGATGGTGCGCACCGTCGATTCTCCGAGGTGCTGAGCGACCTCGAGCACCAGCCGGTTGCCGTGATTGTCGGTTTCGAGCGCGTTCAGGATTGCCGGCAGGTGGCCGTCGAACTGAACGTCGACGACCGCACCGATGACCTGGGTGATGCGTCCGCTTTTGTTGGCCATAGGGAATCCTTGCTGACTGGAAGCCTACACCGCCTCGGCACCGGAGATGATCTCGATCAGCTCCTTGGTAATCATCGCCTGCCGCGTTCGGTTAATCATTAAGGTCTGCCTGCGGATCATGTCGCCCGCATTACGGGTGGCGTTGTCCATCGCGGTCATCTGGGCACCGTAGAACGAGGCTGTGTTCTCCAGCAGGGCGCGGAAAATCTGCACCGAAATGTTGCGGGGTAGAAGCTCTGCGAGGATATCCTCCTCGTCCGGCTCGTACTCGTAAACGGCGCCGCCGTTGCCACCCGAACTGGCCGGGATGACGGCCGGAATGAGCTGGTGCGCAGTCGGGATTTGCGCAATCACCGATTTGAAGCGGGAAAAAAACAAGGTGCAGACGTCGAACTGGCCGGCGTCGAACAGGGCGATGATTTTGTGGCCGATGCCGCTGGCGTTCTCGAATTTGATCTGGCGTACGGCACGCAGATCGACCGTCTCGATGATGCGATCCTCGTATTGGCGCTTGAGCTGATCGAACCCCTTGCGGCCAACGCAGACGAATTTGACGTGTTTGCCTGCAGCCAACAGCGAGTTGGCGCGCTCCCGCGCGAGGCGAACGATCGCCGAGTTGAAAGGGCCGCACAGCCCGCGTTCGCCCGTGCAGACGAGCAGAAGATGGCTCTGGTCGGATCCGGTGCCGGCGAGGAGACGCGGCGCTCCCGGATTGTTCTCGACCGATGCCGCGATATTGGCAAGCACCCGTTCCATGCGCTCCGCATAAGGTCGCGCTGCTTCAGCAGCTGCGGTGGCACGGCGGAGCTTCGACGCCGCCACCATCTGCATGGCCTTGGTGATCTTCTGGGTCGCCCTGGTGGCATCCCGGCGCAGCCGCATGTCCTTAAGGTTGGGCATCAGGCAAATGCTTTCGCGTAAGCATCAACCGCGTCCTTGAGCTTCGCGGCGGTCGCGTCGGAAAGATCGCGCGCTTCGCGGATGTCCTTGAGAATATCGCCGTGCTGGGTCCGCAGCGTGCCGAGCAATCCTTCCTCGAACGCCCGCACCCGGTCGACCGGTATGGGATCGAGATATCCGTTGACGCCGGCATAGATCACGCAGACCTGCTCCTCCATCTTGAGCGGCGAGAATTGCGGCTGTTTCAACAGCTCGCTCAGCCGCGAGCCGCGGTTGAGGAGCCGCTGAGTGGTGGCGTCGAGGTCGGAACCGAACTGCGCGAAAGCCGCCATTTCGCGATATTGCGCCAGCTCGCCCTTGATGCGGCCCGCAACCTTTTTCATCGCTTTGGTCTGCGCCGAGGAGCCGACGCGCGACACCGAGATGCCAACGTTGAGAGCCGGGCGGACACCCTGGTAGAACAGGTCAGTCTCAAGGAAGATCTGGCCATCCGTGATCGAGATCACATTAGTGGGGATATAGGCCGACACGTCGTTTGCCTGGGTTTCGATCACCGGCAGCGCCGTCAGCGAGCCAGCGCCGTTGTCGTCGTTCATCTTGGCGGCGCGTTCGAGGAGGCGCGAATGGAGATAGAACACATCCCCCGGATAGGCCTCGCGTCCGGGCGGACGGCGCAGCAGCAGCGACATCTGCCGGTAGGCCACCGCCTGCTTGGAAAGATCGTCATAGATGATGACGGCATGCATGCCGTTATCGCGGAAATACTCGCCCATGGTGCAGCCGGAAAATGGCGCCAAGAACTGCATCGGCGCAGGATCGGAAGCGGTCGCGGCGACGACGATGGAATATTCGAGCGCGCCATGCTCCTCCAGCACCTTCACGAACTGCGCGACGGTCGAGCGCTTCTGCCCGACGGCCACATAGACGCAGTAAAGCTTGACCTTCTCGTCGCCGGTGGCATTGAGCGGCTTCTGGTTGAGGATGGTATCAAGGGCGATTGCAGTCTTGCCGGTCTGGCGGTCGCCGATGATCAATTCGCGTTGGCCCCGGCCGATCGGAATCAGCGCATCAATTGCCTTGAGGCCGGTCGCCATCGGCTCATGCACCGATTTGCGCGGAATAATGCCGGGAGCCTTGACGTCCACGCGCTTGCGCTCGCCCGGAATTGGTCCCTTGTCGTCGATCGGATTGCCGAGCGCATCGACGACGCGGCCAAGCAGGCCCTTGCCGACCGGCACGTCCACAATGGCACCGGTGCGCTTGACGGTCTGGCCTTCGATGATCTCGCGGTCCTCGCCGAAGATCACGACGCCGACATTGTCGGTTTCGAGATTGAGCGCCATGCCGCGAACGCCGTTCTCGAACTCGATCATCTCGCCGGCTTGTACGTTGTCGAGACCGTAGACGCGCGCGATGCCGTCGCCGACCGACAATACCTGACCGACTTCCGAGACTTCGGCCTCCTGGCCGAAATTCTGGATCTGCCTCTTGAGGATCGCGGAGATTTCTGCCGCCCGGATTTCCATTAACCGACCTCTTTCATCGTGTGCTTGAGCACATTGAGCTTGGTGCGCAGGGAACTGTCGACCATGCGGCTGCCAAGCTTCACCACCAGCCCGCCGATAATCGACGGATCGACCTTCACGTCGACCTGGACATCCTGTCCGGTCACCGCACTGAGGGTGTTCCGGATCTCGCTTTTATGCGCATCGGCGAGCGGCTCAGCGACGGTGACATAGGCCGTCACCTCGCCCTTGTGGCGAGCGACCAGAGCCCGGTAAGACTTGACGATGTCGCGGACCGCAAACAGCCTGCGGTTGGATGTCACGACCATCAGAAATCGGGCCGCAAGTCCCGTGATTCCAGCCTCATCGAGCACCGCGACGAGCGCCTTCGACTGGACGTCGGCGGTGAACACGGGGCTGCGCACGAGGCGCATCAAATCCGCGCTCTCGTCAAGGAGCGCGTCGAATCGCTTAAGATCGGCAAGGACCGAATCGACGGCCCCAGCCGCGAGCGCGAGCTCGAACAAGGCCGTGGCGTAACGGCCTGCCAGTGCGGAATCGGTCGGATAGTCGCCTGCCACGGGCTCACCGGAAGCGTTGCAGTTATTTCCGCAGGCGAAGCGCCCCCAAGTTGAGGCGCAAGCCCTTGAAAATGTGTGAGGACTTGGATTTTCGGGAACGCCGGGGTCAGCGTAGCCCGGTTAAATCGCGGGTTTGCTAACACAGCGGGAATTGCCGCGCAATACGGCCATCGAGGGCGGCTCGCCCGCAAGCACTGCGTCACCATCGAGGGCAGGAGGCCGACATCAGCTCGTCGCGACCTCGCGAAGGAGGTCGCCCCCCGGTCCGCAAAGCCGCCAACAGAGCCCGCGAGCGTGGGGATGGCCGCTGGCCGGCGCCTCCGTGGTCGATCCTGAGCAGAAGCTCGAATTTTACATGTGCGCGACGACAGCGTCTTCGCCCTGCCATGGTCGGCGGCCACTGCCGGCGCGACGAGGACCGACAGGCGGTTGCACCGAAAACCTCGAGGATGACCATGCCGTAGCCCAGTACTATATGGCGGTCCGACCGCCGACACGCCGGTTTTGAATCGGAGCTCGGCGAAAGCAAAAATGGGGGACGGCGCCAGCGGGGGCCGGTCCTTGAATTTTCTTTCCTCGATCGCCCGGCGCGGCCGCGATCATCGTTCGGAATCGGTGCCATGAAGATCATCAGCGGCGGACAAACCGGCGTAGATCGCGCGGCGCTTGACGTTGCGATTGAGCGGGGCATGCCCTGGGGTGGCTGGTGCCCTAAGGGCGGCTGGGCCGAGGACTTTCCTGATCCTCCGGGGCTCCTGAAAAGATATCCGAGGCTCAGGGAAACACCGCGGTCTCAACCCGAGCAGCGGACAAAATGGAACGTGCGCGACAGCGATGCGGTGCTCATCATCGCCGGTCGCGAGGGCGTTTCGGTCTCACACGGCACGCGGCGCGCCCAGCAATGGGCCAATCACTACGGCAAGCCGCTTTTCATCATCGACGTGAGCGCGCCCGATGCGGCAGCGCAGGTTGCGCAGTGGCTGCAAGCGCAGTGCAAACGGTTTGGCGCACATGTCAGGCTCGGCGTCGGCGGTCCGCGCGAGAGCCAAGCGCCCGGCATCTACGCAAGCACGCGGCGGCTGATGGCGAACGTGCTGGACCATCCCGCCTAGTCCGCCGCGGCCGGATTGACCGCAGCGGACCGGCAAGGCACGTTTCCCTCCAGCCGCGCGGCAGGTCTCTGGATCGCTCCGTTTCAGTCAAAACGACCGTCCGGCGGAAAGCGGATGGTCTGATCGTAGCGCGAGGGCGTGGTCATGTCCTTGTCGCCGCGGGCAGGCAGCACGATCGCATCGGCAATATAAAGCCGGCCAAGGTGGTAATAGAGCGAACTGCGCACGCGCGTCCCATCGGTGCGATCAACGACGAGCGACACGCCAAACACCGACCTTGCGTCCTGATAGACGCGCGGGAAATCGGTAAACAGCACCTCGCCCTCGCGCTGCAGCCGATTAGCCGCCTCGTTCAGGTAGTTCGCGCCCATGTCGGGATGGTTCGTCAAGTCGACCACGGTCAGCTTGTAGATGACGTGATCGTCCTCGGCCGAATAGATCATCGACGGAAGGCCTTTTGCATAGGCTGAGTCATAAGTCGATTTGGTCGCTTGCGGTTTGGCGGGAAATTGGATCGCCACACCTTGGTCGAGATATTTGTATTCCTCCCAGGCCGCTGCAGGCCGCCCGGCCAGCACAACCGCGAACACGATGAAACTCAAAATGCGCATTGGTCATTTCCCCGGTGGTCAGAGCGGCGTTCCGCTCAGGTCAAAGCGCCTGCCATCTCTGCCGTCGCGACCGCTCTGCCCGCAACCGCAGGGGGTCGCTCGAGATCCCAAAGGGTTGCGGCGGTGATCTCGACTGGCAACCCGCCGCCTTCAAAAGGCCGGGGCAAAAGCCCCCGCCTTCGGGTACGGGTTACTGTTGCGGTCGGTAGACGCCCGGTACAACTTCGCCGGTTCCGTCGCCGCAGCCGCGATTGGAGCACACCTTCTGCCCGTTT
>JASHRR010000701.1 GCA_030037185.1 Xanthobacteraceae bacterium
TCTATCTCTATCTCTATCTCTATCTCTCCAGCATAACTATTGCGTAGTTCAATTTCAATGGGGTCGATCCCGTAGTCTGGCCGACCCTCATAACCCGGTGTGCCTTCCGGGCCACAATGGCCGTGGATGCTCACGGAGCATTCGCAGACAGACCAATACCAGTCCGGCAGTTCACGTTTGAAAGCCGCCACCGCCTCGTCGAGTGTCATGCTGCCCCTTTTATATAGGTACGAGATGGCTAGAAGGCCACGCCCTACTGGCGCGGACTACGATCGATATCGCTTATTCGGCAGCGCACAAGGTCGGGTACCTCGTGAATGAATAATGTGCCCGTGAATCCGTCGCTATTAGGTTGGATGTCATGAATAAATTCATGTTCAGTATCGACTAACATGCCGCCTTTGAAAGCTCCGCACTCGACGGTCAGCATTTTTATCGTTGTATTTAGGTTGTTGTGGATGGTCATCTGTTGATTCGAAAAACGTGTTCCATGTGAAAGTCGACCAAGAGTCAGCGTCGCGCTATCATCAACACTTGGTAGCACTTCCTCTTTAACAACAACGTCAGTGTTGCGCTCTACAGGCAACGACATCGGTAACTGTGAGGAGTAGTAGGCAAAAGCCGCTGAACCGATCAATGCTAACACGAAGATGCCGACGTAATTCACCGTGCGGTCGCGTGCAGGTTTCATTGGAACTTCCCCGGATGGATCCTGCCCCATTGCTCACGTCAGAGAGGAGATATTCTCGCGTAGAATTTCAAAATATCTAGCTGCATCTCTGTGTTTGCGCCTGCACAGCATTCGCCAGCACTATCGCTATAATCGCAATGATGGATTTCTTCATGATGTCTGCCTCCGGCGGACCAATCCCGCCCCACTGCCGACCGCGCAATCGGCAGAAAGCCGAGATCAGCGTTGCAGGCCGCCCTTTGCGTCGCCCCCGCCTTCACAATTAACGGCGAGCGGGGGGCGCAGTCTTCGACTTCCACTCCTCGATCAGGTCTTCGTCTTCAGCGGGGGACGGCCGGCACGGCCACGCGGCGACTAGAGCTTCAGCAGCAAGGCCATCGAAGCGCTCATGCATTCGTGCCGGTCGGGCGTCGATATAGCGAACAACAACTCTGATTTGCTGCTGTGGGGTTACAGCGTCTGGGATATCCATGCATCCTGGTTGGACCTCTTGCGGCGAATTCAGTCTCATTAGTCGTCCCATCATGCTGATACCTTGGATGATGCCGGCGCAAGCTCCTGCCCTAAATGCCTGGAACGCGTTCAAACCCTTATCGGCCATGAGAGCTTTGCAGGCCGGCAGGAAAGTGTTTGCGCTTGGATCTTCTGCCGCCCCGGCCGTTGCGACCGTTAGCGCCAGCATGGCGCCAATGATAATCGCTTTCATCGCAATCCCCTCTCAGCGGGACAATCCCGCCCCACACCGTCGCCCGTGGGCGGCGGTGAAGGCCAGGGAAGTATCGTCGCGTGCTTCGCGGCTCAAAGGCGACGCAGGCCCTCTGCGATCATTGCGGCCCATTGGGTCGCGTTTGGAGGACCAAGATCGCGTTCATAGACGTCCGTAAAAGCCTCGATCGCACCGTCCATGCCGGAATACGGTGCCTGTTCCGATTCGTAGTAAGGAAGCGGCGATCCTAAGAATTCGAACAATGCCGCGAACCCGGCGAGCGTCGTTGGCATCGTCCATAGCAGCTGAGCGAAAGCATCGAATTCCCGATTTGTAGCCTTGTCGGTTTCGGCACCTTCGAAGTGGGACCGCCACTTGTACTCCGGCGGAGTTTCCATCGCGTCCACCCGTTCCCATGCGGCACTGTGTTCGGCTGCCGCCTCTTTCCAATTGGCGATCGCCGCGAAGATCGGATCTTCCTTTGGCAGATCAGGAAGCCTGAACGCGGTTGCGGCAGTGGGCGCCATCGCCGCGGAAATGGTAGCCAGCGTTTGCCGGCGCGAGATACGTTTAGCGGACACGGGGGCTGCCCTCCTCATCGGCCAACACGATGAGTTGGTCACCAATGAGCAACTCCTCCTGTCGAGATATGACGCGTATCGCGCCGTCTCTGGCGTCCCGGCCATGGACGGCCATGACGGCGTCGAGTTCACGCCCGGCGCGAAAAAACACAACGCGCAAGCCCGGGCCATTTTTGGTTCGGGCGACCATCAGCAGGCCTCCCGATCGTTGAGCAGCTCAATAAGGTCGCGGTGAAAAGCGCCGCTGTCCCGCTCAGGACGATCGAGTACGGCCTGGGCGATCTCGGCAAGGCGGTTCCGCAAGCTCATGAGCTTGTCTGCGCACTGGGCGGCAAGCAGCAGATCGCGCCGCCAGTCTTCGAGAACGATTCTGTCGATTTCTGCAGCTCTTTCGCTCAAACGCAGCGAAAGCGCGCGTAACAGACATAGGTCGGGAATGACGGGGAAAGTATTGGACATCGGAGTCCTTCTCGGGGTTTGCGCCGAGCGGACTCGTGATAAAGAATAGGTGCGCTCATCGTCGGGCCCGCTTTCGGCTCGGTGGTGGGAAGTCGCGGGCGCTCGTTGCAAGCGGGCGTCCGCGGCGCCCCCGCCGGAAATGGCAAGGGCGAGGCGATATTACGCCCCGCCCGCGTCGGTAGCAAGGCGGGGGCCGAAGCCGAAAGGGGCTCAGGCCCGGCCCCCTGTGGCCCCTCCCATCCCACGGCCATGGAAGGGGCCTACTCCAGAAGGGGCCTTAAAAATGGTAGGCGTAACCAACCTGCCCGATCGCAAAGCCGAAAGTCTGGCTGGCGCCCGCGGCGAAGATCACGCCCGGTGTCGTCAGCATCAACTGCCCCGACACACTGCCCA
>JASHRR010000702.1 GCA_030037185.1 Xanthobacteraceae bacterium
GGCACGGGCCGGATCGATAGATGCTGTCGACCTTCTTCGACACGATGGCTCGGCACCGAGCCGGCAAGCGTGGGCGAAGACGACTGGGCCATCCTCGACGATGTGTTCATTGAATAGGACGCCGGCCTTGGTGTTGCGCAACAGCCGTGCCAGCGCAGCCTTGCGGTCGAGGAATGGGAGATTGCGTATGTCCTGGCCGTCATGCTCTCGAAGGCATAGAGGATGGCGGTATCGGCGGCCTGCCGACGGCTCAACTCCTCGAACCGTGACAAGCCGTCAGGCCCGAGCACAACCGCCTCGCCTCAATCGTGAAGCTCTTGGCCTTGATCCGCCCTGCACGGTCCGCGATCGCGCGGAGTCGCTTGGTCCAATCATTTGCGTAGAGGCTGTAAAGCCGCACTGTCGGGCGATCGCGGCGGACGATTATGCGGTAGCCGTCATGCTTGATTTCGTGGACCCAGTCGGCCCCGGACGGCGGTCTTGAAGCTTTAACCGGTTGAGCGGGGATAACGAATCCGGCCGGGAGAGGGTCGATGTTCATTGCCCGGAGAAGATAGGCCGACGCGGTGCCGCGAGCAACGAAACTTGGCGTGGTCTTCAGCCTCGGCTTGCAACTCTAACCGCCTACATATCTGATAAGCAAAAGGGCTGGCTTACTATACCCTCACGCGATCACGAGCCTGGATACCTGCCGTGTCGGCGGATGGGCGGCGATGGCAGCCCTGGGCCAGAAAGCGACATGGCGCCGATAACACGATCACCGCCAAAGCCGATATGAGATAGCGGACCAGCCGTTCTCGTCTAGAGCGCCCGTCACGACGCCCAGACGCCGGGCAACTTGACTGCCAGCCACTTCGCCAACGCGGCGTTCACCGCCACCGGGCATTCTTGCGCCATCAAGTGACCCGACCGAATCACCACTTCGGTCAGGTTCGCACAGTATTCACGCATCGGTTCGGCAAGGCGCGAGCCCATCGTGTCGCAGGTCAAGTCGTTAGCTGCATGAAGGAAAAGCTGGCATGTTGAGCCGACCGCCGTTGACCGCCCCTGCTGAATAAGCAACGTTCCGATCGTGGTTCATGTTGCAAGAGCCCAGGCCGAAGAAGCCGTTGCGTTCCAATGCTGCCGCATATGCGGCAAGGTCCACTTCGGTTAGCACATCGCCATCCATCGGCACATCCGGGGCTCTGCCCACCCCACCAAACCAGCCTCCCTGCTTGCGTATGAGCGCACCGCGCGCAGGCTGGCCCCGAGCCGCCGGATCACCCTTGCGGAACAGCGCTTTCACCGTGTTTCGCGGGTTGGCCTCGAACGCGGCACAGGCGACGGCGAAATTTTCTTGATAAAATAGTCAATACTCCGACTGACCTGCCGGCGGGAATGCTTTTTCCGGATAGAGCGCCCGATCAACCAGTGGAAGGAAATTTTCCGGCGCGAAGCCCTTGGGCAGATAAGTATGCATAAGCTGGCGACGCCGGTGGCACCGGTCCGGATGGTGGCTGGCAATATCCCAAACTACTGGGCGGCCGCAGTCGTGAACCCATACGGCCTTCTCTCGCCCCAACGAATCCAGTAGCTCAATCGCTTAATCATGTCGTGCACACTGTTCTTGACCGCATAATCCGCATGTTGCCCATAGACGCTGGACCGACCGTATCCGCGCATATCCGGCGCCACACAACGGGATCCGAGTTCGGCGAACATTGGCAACTGGTGACGCCAACTGATCGACAGTTCGGGCCATCCATGCAGGAAAGTTGATCAACGGGGCGTCGGCAGCGCCGCAAGCAAGATAAGCCGTTGTATGGCGTTTCGTCTTCGCGACATGCTCAGTAACCGGAAATGGCATTGCTGTTACCTCACCAGTTTACGCGACCGCGAAACACATCATAGGAAAGCGGAACTAGGCAAGCTTAGAAGAACGCCCAGTGGGGTCAGGTGGGGCCGCGCCGAGGAGGTTGCCTTCACGGTCGGTGTACCCCAAAGAGCTGCCGACTTTGTTGCGTTGCCGCAGTCGGCTGGACCGGGCCAAGAGTGGAAATCACAGGAGCGTTGCTCTAAGTGCACCCGCCAGCTCAATGCTCTTTTGACCTTCGTCAACGGCATGACGTGCAACGCAGCTCAAGGCTTCCTCAGACGGGGTATGCGCAGGCCCATCAAGATGGCCAGAATTGCCGGTACAACAAAGCTCGCGGGCACCCAAAACGCTGCCCGTACCATTCCCTCGTCCGCGATTGCGGCCGATAGTCCGCTGGCGTTGGCGACCAGGCCTGCGATCGCCGCGCCGAGCGCATACCCATCTGTTGAACGGTCGCCACCGACGCGGCGGCGACCGTCTTGTCGCACCCATCCTGGCTTTCCTGCTTCGGCAACGCGACCAGGCAGGCGGCCGACTACCGCACGGGGGGCGTCCTCCTCGCCGGCGACGCCGCTCACTGCACCTGCCCACTGGCGGGGTCGGACTCGTCGGCATCCAGGATTCGATGAACCTCGGCTGGAAACTTGCCGCCGTCGTGCAGGGCCGGGCGCCGGGCGAACTACTCAGCTCCTCCCACGCCGAACGTCACAGCTCGCCGGCTTGATCGACCGCATCCCGGAGCTGTCCCGCCAGCTTGCCCTGGAGTTGTCCGGCTTGGACATCGCGTACCGGCCGACCGCGTTGCCCGCGCATCCCCTGACCTGCAGCCGCGTCCCCGACCTTCGCATAGGTGCTGGCATTGCCCTCAACGAAGGTAACCCTGTCAGAGCACTTCAATTCCGCAGCTCGCGCATGTGCGGCTTTCAGGAACACAGGACTGATGTCGACGCCGATCCCTTGGATGCCGTAGCGCTGGGACCACACGCACAGCATCTCGCCCTCGCC
>JASHRR010000086.1 GCA_030037185.1 Xanthobacteraceae bacterium
CGAGCAGGACACCCGCACGATCATCGCGTCTGAATCTCCCGGCGTCCATGTTTCGTTATCGAGCGATGTGCTGCCGCGGGTTCGTGAATGGCCGCGGCTGTCGACCACGCTTGTCAACGCCTATCTTGAGCCGGTGCTGGTGCGCTACATCGACGATCTAAGCCGCGGCCTCGATGCGGTCGGCATTCGCACCCGCCAGCGCTTTCTGATGCAGTCAAACGGCGGTGTGATGCCGTTCACGGCGGCGATTGCCGGCGGCAGGACGGTGCACACCCTGCTGTCGGGCCCTGCCGCCGGCGCCTAGGCCGCAGCCCATCTGGCTCGCGCCCTCGCCCGTTCGGCTCGCCGCGCGGGCATCTCGCCCGCCCCTGCCCGCGGGCCCGAGCTTTGGCAGCCAGCGGGCGAAACACGCGTGCCCTCGGGCGGTCAAGCAGGCGCGCGCGGCCTCGTCACCCTCGACATGGGAGGCACCAGCGCGGATATTGCGTTCATCGAGGCAGGCGCGCCGCTCGAAGTCACGCAAGGTGTCGTCGCCCGCCGTCAGGTCGACGTGCCGGCACTCGATCTCACCACCATCTCGGCAGGCGGCGGCTCGATCGCGGCGGCCGACGGCGGGGAATTCCTCAGTGTCGGGCCGACCAGCGCCGGCGCCGACCCGGGGCCCGCTTGCTACGGCGGCGGCGGGATGCAGCCGACGGTGACCGATGCGGATCTGGTCTGCGGCTTTCTCAATCCGGATTATTTCCTCGGCGGTGTCCAAACCCTCGATGTCGCAGCGGCGCAGAAAGCCTTGCGGAGACATGTTGCGGATCCGCTGGGCATCGGCACACTCGAAGCCGCTGCGGGCATCCGCCGCATCGTCGATATCCGGATGGCCGATGAGGTGCGCGTGTTCGCGGCGAAGCGCGGCGTCGATCTGACGGCGTTCACGCTGCTCCCCTTCGGCGGCGCGGGCGGGCTCCACGCGGCGGCGGTCGCGGAGGAACTCGCCATGACGCGCATTCTGGTGCCGCCGCGGCCCGGCGCATTCTCGGCGCTGGGGCTCATCTGCACCGACGTGGTGCACGACTACATGCGCTCGGAGCTTAGGCCACTTTCGCAGGTCGATGCTGAGCATGTGGAGGAGATGTTCGTCGCCCTTGAAAGGAAGGCGCGCGCCGATATTGAAGCCGAAGGGTTGGATGCGGGGCGCGCCCACTACGCGCGCGAGCTCGATCTGCGTTATGCCGGCCAGGGTTACGAATTGCGCACACCGCTGGACGGCCTGGCCGACGGGCGTGTGTGCGCCGGCACGCTGGCGGGCGCCCGGGCCCGGTTCGACGCGCGCCACGCCCAGATTCACGGTCACAGCGCGAAGGATCGGCCGGTGGAGGTCGTGAGCTATCGGTTGCGGCTGCGCGTCGAAGTGCCGAAATTCGAGCTGTGCGAGGAGCGATCATCGCCGCCCCGCCCTGCCGGGAAGGCCCGCAAGGGCGAACGGGAAGTCTGGTTCGACGGCGCGCGCGCGGTTGTCACGGCGCTCTACGAGCGCGACAGGCTTGATCCGGGTGCCATGCTGACGGGCCCGGCCATCGTCGAACAGTTCGATGCCACCACTGCGGTCCCGCCGGGCTGGCGCGCGTGCGTCGACGGCTTTCGCAACCTCATCCTATCGCCGTGCTAGGAGCAATCTTGGACGCCATCACGATCGAAATTCTGCGCAACAAGATCGCAAGCCTGATGGAGGAAATGCATTATCATTTCTACCGCTCGGGCTATTCCACCATCATCCGCGAATCGCGCGATTTTTCCTGCGTAATCCTCGACCGCGCGGGCCGGCTGATCGTGGCTCCGCCGATGTTCTTCCATGCGCCGGTCTATCGCCACTTGGTCAGCCGGATTGTCGCGGTCTATGGGCGCCCCACCCGGCGCCAGGCCGGGCAATCGCATTTGGCCGCGGCCCTCACCTCTGCGGGCTTGCCGGACGAGGTTGCAATTCGTCCGCTTGCCGCGCCAAGTCCGGGCGAGGCGGCCTCGCCACCGGCTGTGAGTGGCGCCTTGGCGGACCGGCCCGCTTACGACCCTGTCCCTGCAAGCGGGGAGAGCGAGCACCGCGCGGCCGCCGCCGATGCGATGCTGCTGGCAGCCAGCGGAGAGGCAATCCAAGACGGCGACGTGTTCGTGTGCAATCATCCTTATGAGGGCGGGCTGCCGCACGTCTCAGATATGGCATTCGTGGCGCCGGTTTTCGCCGATGGAAAGATTGTCGCCTTTGCCGGCTCGATCGCCCACAAGGCCGATCTCGGCGGCGCCGTTGCGGGCTCGACCTCCGCCAACGCCACCGAGATGTATCAGGAAGGCCTGCTGATCCCGCCGATCAAAATCCGGGACGCCGGCCGGCCGTTGCCCGATGTCGAACGGTTGATCCTCGCAAACAGCCGGCAACCGGCGCTGGTGCGCGGCGACATGAACGCGCAGATCGCCGTCACTCAAATGGGTGCCGCCCGCGTGAAGGAATTATGTGGGCGGTTCGGTGCAGCGACATTGTGCGAGGCGTTTGCCGCCATTCTAAGGGCTGCCGCCAATGGACTGCGCGCGGCCATTGCGAAGCTGCCCGCGGGCGTGACAGCGTCGGCGGAGGGCTTTCTCGACAGCGATGGCGTGGTGACGGATCGGCCGATCAAGCTTGCCGTCGCGGTCACCGTCGAAGACGACACCGTAATATTCGATTTCTCGGCGAGCGACCCGCAGGCAGCCGGTCCGGTGAACCTGCGACCATCGATGGTCGAAGCCTGCGTGTTCTATTGCCTGATCGGCATGCTCGATCCCAGGCTTGCCTTCAACGACGGCATGCGCGATGGGGTGCGCTTGGTGTTCGCGCCGCGCACGGTCGTCAATGCGGAACCGCCGGCTGCGGTCTCGAACTACCAGATGGTCAATCTCAAGCTGGTCGACGTCATCCTGGAGGCGCTTGCCAAATTGCATCCTGCCCGCGCCGTCGCCAACGCCGGCTCCTCGAGCGCGCTCTGCATTGCGTGGCGGCAGGGGCGACCCGGCCAATCGACCATGCAGTATGAGATCATTGGCTCGGCCTATGGCGGCGGGACCGGCCACGACGGCGCCTCGGCAACCGCCACGCACCTGAGCAATCTGCACATTACGCCGATCGAGATTCTCGAAGCGGAATTTCCGTGCCGGATCACCAGATTTGATCTCATAGCGGATTCCGGGGGCGCCGGCCGCTGGCGCGGCGGCTTGAGCATGAGGCGCGAATATGAACTGTTGGCAGACGCGACGGTGATCCGCCGATTCGACAAGTCGCGGTTTCCCCCACAGGGGCTAGCCGCTGGCGGGCCGGGAGGACGCAGCCGGTTCGTGGTGCGGCTCGGCGCCGCAGACGAACGCGAAGTGCCTGCATCGGGCCGTTTCGAGATGAAGGCCGGGGAGCGCTTTGTGGTGCAATCGGCCGGGGGCGGCGGCTACGGCGACCCCCGCCTGCGCGATCGCAGTGCCATCGACCGCGACATGGCGGAGGGCTATGTTTCGGCACCGGGGACCGCCGCGAACAACAGCTCGCGCGCATGACCTGCGGCGGTGGTTGCGATACGCGGAGGGAAGGATGATACCGGCACTGCAGCGCATCGCAGCGATGACGCTCGCCGCCGTTGCGGTCTGCGATGCCGTGTCAAGCGATGCGCAGGATACTTCTGCGTCGTCCTTCCCGGCACGCACCGTCAAGCTTGTCGTGCCGGCGGCCGGCGGCTCGACGACCGACACCCTCGCGCGGATCATGGCCGACGAGCTTGCGCGCCGGTGGGGCAAGCCGGTGATCGTCGAAAACATCAGCGGCGGCATGGTGCTCGGCGCCGCCCAGGTGTTTCGCGCCGCCCCCGACGGCTACACCTTGATGGTGAGCCCGCCGGCGCAAGTCACATTCATTCATCTCCTGTATCGCGACCTTGCTTTCGACCCGCTGCGTTTCGTGCCCGTCGCGTTGCTTGCGAAGGTCGCAAACGCCCTGGTGGTGCGCAGTGATCTGCGAGCCAATACTGTCGGGGAACTGATTGCCTACGCAAAGGCCAACCCCGGTCAGTTGACCTACGGCTCGCAGGGGGCCGGCTCGACCGCCCATCTTTCGGCGAAAGAACTCGAAGTGCTCGGCAACATCAAGATGGTGCACGTTCCCTATCGCGGCGCGGTGCCGGCGCTCAACGACGTCATCGCCGGCCATATTGACATGTTCTTCGATACGCTTGCCACCTCGGTGCCGCTATATCGCGCCGGCAAGGTGAAAATTCTTGCGGTCGGTGGCGCCGAGCGCTCGCCGGTCATTGCCGAGGTGCCGACGCTTGCGGAATCCGGATTGCCGGGCTTTCGTTCGGTCACCTGGTTTGCCGTCGTGGCGCCCCCCGCAACGCCTGGCGCTTTGGCCGACAAGGTCAACCGCGACGTCGTTGATGGTCTGAACAAGCCCGATGTCGCCGAAAGCCTCGCCAGGCTCACCCTGGAGCCGATGATCGGCTCGCCGGCCGATGCCGCCAGGTTCTTTGCGGAAGAGACCAAACTTTGGGGCAAGGTGATTGCCGACGCGCGCATCAACATAGAGTGATATGCCCCCGGATCGCAGCGTCTAAGGCACCGGCGTGTCGGCTGCAATGCTCATCTGATGGCCGCGCCAGACGAACTCGGTGCCGATCCACGCGTCGAACCACAGTATCGGCAGGAGCAGGTCGCGCAGCAACGCCGCAAGCGCATAGATCGGCGGTAACGGCCACTGCGCCACTTTCGCCAGCGCGATTTCGGCGCCGTACCACACGAGCGCAAGCGGCGCGACTGTGGCGAAGACCGCCACGTCGGCCGCGCACGCTGCATAACCGGCGGCAATGAGCGGGAAGACCGCGCCGCCGACGATCTCCGGCACGAAATAGAGGGGAAAACTCGATCGCCGCAATCGCGCCCAACGGGTCTGGCGTCGCCACACCTCGGTCAGGCGGCGCCGACCGAGCGGCTGCTGGAACGGCGGAGCAGCGAGCCGCACCCGCAGGCCGGCCGCCCTAACGATCTTGGTCGAAGCCGCATCTTCGGCGATTTCGGCGGCCAACGCTCCGATGCCGCCGACGCGTTCAAGGTCCGCACGCCGCCACAGCATCGTCTTGCCTTGAGCGAAACCGAGGCCGAGGGCATCCGCAACATACTGCGCCCGGACCTGGTATGTGTTGAGGAACGCGCATTCGAGTCCTGCCCAGAATCCCACCGGCCGGCAGCCCACCGGCGGCGAGCATACGAGGCCCGTGTCCGGCTTCCAAGCGGCAAGCAGACGACGGATATAATCCGGCGGCATCAGCACGTTGGAATCCGCCATGATGATCCAGTCGTATTTGGCCGCCCGCCAACCCTTGACACAATTGTTGAGCTTGGGGTTTTGGCTGATGCAGTCGTCACCGACCAATAGCCGCGCCTCGGACTGCGGGTGAGCCGCGATCAATTCTTGCACCACCGCAATGGCCGGGTCGCGCGGCGACGCGATGCAAAAGATCACTTCGTATCCCGGGTAATCGAGGTGGAACGAGGTACGCAGCGTCTCTTCGAGAAAATTGTCGAGGCCGCAGACCGGCCGCACGATGCTCACGGGCGGTGTGGCCGGGGGGGCCACACGTTTCGATTGCGCTGGCGGCCTCGGCCGGCATCGCCAGCCTGCGATGATGACGCTGGCGATATGGAATACGAAGGCAGTGCCGCAGAATAACGCGGCTGCAACGGCCGAGGCTGTCATGCGCTGATGCCATAGGTGCTTCGAATGACAGTCTCGTGACGGCTTGTCATTCAGTCGCAATACGCACCCTCTAGATTCGCCAGGGTGTGTAAACTGAGATTCGCACAGTCAGGCAAAACAAGAGGTGCATATCGTGACAGAAGGCGGCATGCGGCATTTTCGCGCCCTCTTCATTTCCGACGTCCATCTTGGCGCGCGAGGATGCCAAGCCGAGCTTCTTCTCGATTTCCTGCGCTACCACGATGCGGACAGCATTTATCTCGTCGGCGACATCGTCGACGGCTGGCGGTTACGATCGTCGTGGTATTGGCCGCAAACTCATAACGACGTGGTGCAAAAGCTGCTGCGTAAAGCGCGCAAAGGGGCCCGGATGATCTATGTACCGGGCAACCACGACGAGTTTTTGCGTCAATACTACGGCACGCATTTCGGCGGCATCGAAGTTGCCGAGCGCTACATCCATTACGGCGCCGATGGCCGCCGCTACCTGGTGATCCACGGTGATCATTTCGATCTCGTGGTGACGCAGGCACGCTGGCTCGCCCACTTGGGAGATTACGCCTATACGGTCGCGATCGTCGCCAACCGTATTTTCAACAAGCTTCGCCGACGCTTTGGGTTTGGTTACTGGTCGCTCTCTCAATGGGCGAAGCACAAAGTCAAAAACGCCGTCAACTACATCGGTGCATTTGAGAAAACCCTGGTGCTCGAGGCCCGGCGGAGCGCGACCGACGGCGTGATTTGCGGCCATATTCACCATGCCACCATCCGCAATGACTTCGGCGTCACCTATATCAATTGCGGCGACTGGGTCGAAAGCTGCACGGCGGTTGCCGAACACCCGGATGGGCGGTTCGAGATCATCACCTGGACCGCGATGTCGCCGCACCAAGGGCCCGACCAGGAGGCACTGCGTGACGCCGAGCTCGCACCTCACGCCGGAGATTCGGCGGCGAGCGAAGACGACTTGGTGGATGCGATATAACCTCGATGAGGGTCCGGCTGGTGGTGGCCGGCCCGACGTTAAATTGTCGAAACCATCACGGGCGACGTGGCGAGGGCTCGACTTAAACGGGTAGAGGCGGGCGGCATCTAGATGCGGCACCGCGCGCCTTGCGCACACCTCGATGCCTTTTCCTGTGCCACCTGCTCCGTGACGGCGGCCGCCGTCTTCAGATGTGGGGCCGCGGAGCGGCGCAGGAACACCGCGGATTCCCAGCACGCCATGCTGACAAGAGCGAGACAAAACGGCACTAGAAAATACAGCACCCGGAACACCAACAGGCCCGCAACAAGCTCCTCTTTCGGCACCTCCGGCAGGGCCACCAGCATCGTGGCCTCGAACACGCCGAGCGAACCGGGTGCATGGCTCGCGTAGCCGATGAGCGTCGCCGCCACGAAGGCAATCGCTATGGTGACAAGCTCTCCTCCGGCGGCAG